>CAZYSW010000709.1:0-2899 GCA_964650105.1 uncultured Nannocystaceae bacterium | reverse complement strand
CCAATCGGGCGGTATCGCGGTTCACAAGGAGAATTTTTACATCTTTTACACATTTTCGTCCAGGGGAGCCAAGGTGGGGAATTTGGCCCCATGGACGCGAATATCTCCGAACTTCCTGTCTGGTTGCGGAGCCTCGATACTTGTAAAACATTCACATAGAGGTGGCGGCGACCGGCTCCGGAAGCACCCTGCGCCGCCCCGCCGGCGTGTCCACCTTCACCCGCGCGCCTTCGAGGAGCTCCTCATGAACGATCAAAAGCCAAGCGCCCTGCGGATCCTCGGTCCGTCCGCTGGGTTCGAATCCGTCCTCACCCCGCGTGCGCTCGCGTTCGTCGAGCGCCTGGTGCGGACCTTTTCACCGCGCGTCGACGCGATGCTCGAACGACGCCGCCGCGTGCAGGCCTCCTACGACGCGGGCGAACGCCCCCGCTTCCTCCCCGAGACCGAGGAGATTCGCAAGTCCGCGTGGACGGTGGCGCCCATCCCCGAGGACCTCCAGGACCGTCGCGTGGAGATCACGGGCCCGGTCGACGCGAAGATGATCATCAACGCGTTGAACTCGGGGGCCAACGTGTTCATGGCGGACTTCGAGGACGCCAACGCGCCCACCTGGCACAACGTCATCGGTGGTCAGGCCAACCTCGCGGCGGCCGTACGTCGGACGCTGACCTGGGACGATCCCATCAGAGGCAAGCGCTACGCGCTGCGCCCGCCCGAGGAGGGGCCACTCGCCACCCTGATGGTGCGCCCCCGCGGCTGGCACTTGCCCGAGCGACACATCGAGCTCGACGGACGACCGGTGCCGGCGTCGCTGGTCGACTTCGGTCTGTTCTTCTTCCACAACGCGGCGGAGCTGATCCGCCGCGGCACGGGCCCCTACTTCTACCTGCCCAAACTCGAGAGCCACCTCGAGGCCCGGCTGTGGAACGACGTGTTCTGCGAGGCCCAGGCAGCGCTCGGGATCCCGCAGGGCACGATTCGAGCGACCGTGTTGATCGAGACGCTTCCGGCCGCCTTCGAGATGGACGAGATCCTGTGGGAGCTCCGGGACCACTCCGCGGGGCTCAACTGCGGACGGTGGGACTACATCTTCTCCTTCATCAAGACGTTGCGCGCCCACCCCGAGTACGTGCTGCCCGACCGCAGCCAGATCGGGATGACCCAGCCAAACATGGCGGCCTACACCAAGCTGGTCATCAGAACCTGCCATCGACGCCGAATCCACGCCATGGGCGGCATGGCGGCGCAGATCCCTATCAAGGACGACCCGGTGGCAAACGAGCAAGCGCTCGAGAAGGTCCGCGCCGACAAGCTGCGCGAGGTCACCGACGGGCACGACGGGACCTGGGTGGCCCACCCGGGGTTGATCGCCACCGCCCGCGAGGTCTTCGACCGCCACATGCCGGGCGCCAATCAGATCGACCGGCAACGCGACGACGTCGAGGTGAGTGCACGCGACCTCCTCTCCGTTCCGACCGGCACGCGGACCGAGGAAGGGTTGCGATACAACGTGCGCGTCGGAATCCAATACCTCGAGGCGTGGCTGGGAGGGAGCGGTTGCGTGCCCCTGTATCACCTGATGGAGGACGCCGCGACGGCGGAAATCTCCCGCGCCCAGGTCTGGCAGTGGATCCACCACCGCGCGCGACTCGACGACGGAAAGGTCGTCACGCCCGAGCTGGTCCGGGACGTGATCGACGACGAGATGCGGCGTATCCGGAGCGGGGTCGGGAGCGACCGCTTCGAGCGAGGGCGGTTCGGCCTCGCTCGGCAGCTCTTCGAGCGGATCTCGACCGCCGACGAGCTGGAAGACTTCCTGACCCTTCCCGCCTACGAGCACATCTTGTCCCGTTGACCGCCGACGGGGTGCCACCAGTTTCCATTCCATTCACGGATCGTCACTTCACCCGGAAGAACGAGAGCATGGCCGAAAGCAAGCCCAAGACCACCTCCGCCCTCACCTTCACCGACGCACGCTGGAAGGGACTCACGCGTCCCTACACCGCCGACGACGTGCAGCGGCTACGCGGATCGGTCGTCGTCGAGCACACCCTGGCCCGCCTGGGGGCCGAACGGCTGTGGGAGCTGCTCCACGAACGTCCATTCGTGGCCGCCCTGGGAGCGCTCACCGGAGGGCAGGCTGTTCAGCAGGTTCGCGCCGGCCTGGAGGCCATCTACGTCAGCGGCTGGCAGGTGGCCGCCGACGCCAACGGGGCGGCGCAGACCTACCCCGATCAGAGCCTCTACCCCGCCGACAGCGTTCCGGCGTTGGTGCGTCGGATCAACCAGGCGCTGGTGCGCGCCGATCAGATCGAGTGCTCCGAGGGCAAGGCCACGCGCAACTGGTTCGCACCCATCATCGCGGACGCGGAGGCCGGGTTCGGCGGTCCCCTCAACGCCTTCGAGCTGATGAAGGCGATGATCGCCGCGGGCGCGGCGGGGGTTCACTTCGAAGACCAGCTCTCTTCCGAGAAGAAGTGCGGCCATCTCGGCGGCAAGGTCCTCGTCCCCACCAGCCACTTCATCCGCTCGCTGGTGGCCGCCCGACTGGCGGCCGACGTGGAGGGCGTGCCGACCATCCTCGTCGCCCGCACCGATGCGCACAGCGCTCGCTTGCTCACCTCGGACGTGGACGAACGCGATCGCTCGTTCATCACCGACAAGCGGACGCCGGAGGGGTTCTACTCCATCCAGTGCGGCATCCCGATGGCGATCGCACGGGCCAAGGCCTACGCCCCCTACGCCGACATGCTGTGGTGCGAGACCTCGACCCCCGATTTGGCCGAGGCCAAGGCGTTCGCCGAGGGGGTACACGCCGAGTTCCCCGACCAGCTCCGGGCCTACCACTGCTCCCCCTCGTTCAACTGGAAAAGGCACCTGGACGACGTCGCAATCGCCA
>CAZYSW010000708.1:0-2902 GCA_964650105.1 uncultured Nannocystaceae bacterium | reverse complement strand
TCGTCGATCCCGGCGTCGAAGGTCTCGACGATGTGCTCGCTCTCGACCTCGGCCGCCACGGTGGCCTCGAGCTTGAAGCGGCGCCGCAGATCCTCGTTCTCGACCACCGAAGGGAGCATCAGCTTCAGCGCGCGCCGCCGTCGCGTCTCGAGGTGGATGACCTCGTAGATCGCGCCCATCCCCCCGAGATCGATGCAACGCACGACCTCGTAGCGCTTCGCGAAGCGCGCTCCAGGATGCAGCGCGGTGACCATGAGCAGCCGTCGTCGAGAGGAGAGAGTCGCCCGCCGCCGAGTCTATCGCGCGTCGATCGCCGTCACAACGAACGCGTGCCCGCGCGTGCCGGGCGCCCCCAACGGCCAGGAGACTCGCCAACCGGTCCTCCGGAGACTAGGCTACCGCCGCTCGCACGAGTGGCGGAACTGGTAGACGCGCTGGGTTTAGGTTCCAGTACCGGAAGGTGTGGAGGTTCGAGTCCTCTCTCGTGCACCGGTCGCGATGAAAGTTCTACTCTCCGGTATCGCGGGGTTCATCGGTTCGCACGTGGCCGAGGCCCTGGTCAGGCGCGGCGTGTTCGAGACGGGAACCCCCGGAGACCGGGCCGGCGCATCGAGCCACGGCGTCGACTCCGTTCGTCGTCTGTGGCCGAGGTCAGTCGACGCGCTTCTTGGTCTTCGCCGTGACCCGATGTGAAGCCAGGAAGGACCGCAGCTCAGAGAGCAGCGCCTGCTGCTCTTCATCCGCCGGATCCGCGAGGTTGTGGAGTTCTCGCGGGTCGTTCGCCAGGTCGTAGACTTCGACTACGTTCTTGCGGCTGTCCGTCATCACCTTGATGTCGTCGACGACCAAGGAGGTCACCGCGTTCTGATCACCAACGATCGGTCGGTCGAGCCGTGGTGTCTCGCCGCGGAGGAAGCCGACGAGGCTCTGTCCGAGCCACGCTCCGGGCGTCGGAGCACCGACGAGATCGAGGAGGGTTGGGGCGATGTCGAGCGTGCTGACGGGGGTGTCGACGCGGCGCGGGGTGAGCCCGGGCAGGTGAAACACAATCGGGACGCGCACGAGCACGTCGTAGAGCGAGATGCCGTGTTCGGGGATTCCGTGCTCTCCGAGCGCCTCCCCGTGATCGGCGATGAGAACGAACACGACACGCTCGATCACGCCCATCCGCTCGAGCGCCTCCCGGAGACGGCCGACTTGTGTGTCGCACAGCTCGAGCTCCCGGAGGTAGGACTCGAGCTTCCCACCCTGGGTGCCCACGGCGTCGTAGGGGGCGTGGGCGTCCATCCAGTGCATGAACAAGAAGAGCGGTTCGTCCTTTCGGGACTCGATGAGCGGGATCGCGACGTCGAGGAGCTCGTGCGACAGCGCAAAGCGTTGGCCCTTCACCTCGGTGCGAACGACCTCCTCCTCCTGGAATCGTCCCAGGATGCGCGACCTGTTTCCGAGTGGCGCGTACGATGCGACATGGGCCGTGGTCAGGCCTTCCGCCTCGAGCATCTCGGAGAGTCTCGGCGAAGCCTCGGCCTTCAGGTTGCTTCCGAGGCCCTTGGCGACCTTCCAGCTCAGCGCAGAACGGTGTTTCGACGCGAAGAGCGAGCCGAGGGTGTTGCGGGTCGACGACCCGGTGGCTCGCGCGCGGGTGAAATGAATGCCCTCGTCGGCGATCCGCGTCATGTGCGGGAGCCGTCCGCGGAGCTGCGGCACAACCAGCGTCTCCGCGCGCATCGAATCGATCGACAAGAGGATGACGATGGGCCGAGCGGGGGCTAGCCGGGGCTCGCTGGGGGGAATGTCGGGCTGGTCGAGTCGCGGCTGACGCCAGTCGGCATGGATGAAACGCGGGCCCTTCGGCTCGCCCTTCGGCTCCTCGGTGCTGGGGGGCTCATCGTCGCTTCGTATCTCGGCGAGGTACGGGAAGAGAACGGCGCCCTCGCTCTGGAACATGTCGACGACCACGGTGGGCCGCGGCCACACGACGAGCGAAACGAGGGCCCCGCATGTGGCGAGCGTGGTGGCGCCGGCCACCGCAGCGCGGCGGCGGAACGCCCGGCCGATCCAGTCTGGTCTCGGAACGCCGACGAGGGCCCAGCTGCCGAGCGTGGTGGCACCCCAGGCGATGTACAGGTGCGCGGCGGGGTAGTCGCTCGCGAGGACGAGATGGTTCGCGATCGCCGCGCCGATGGCGCCCGCGATGGGGACCAGACGCAGGAACGGCCGGGCAAGGAATCCGCCCACCGCGGCGGCGCCGGGGACGCCGAGGCTGATCGCCGCCGCGACGGGGTAGCGAAAGTCCTCGAGGTCGCGACCGGCCAAGAAGCTCTCGATGTCGTCGACCAAGGTGACCGTGCTCACGGCGATGCTCGAGATCGCGACTGCGAGGATGAGCCAGCGTCGCCTTCGTGAGACGAGGCGGGCGAAGAGCGTCAACGAGAGCCATCCAAGGAGCCCCAGAGCTAGGGCGTTTCCGAGGTCGAAGGCGACGTGGAGGGCGCGGACCGAGGCGCCCGCCGCGGGCCATGGGCGCACGAGCGCGAAGGAGGCGTTCACGAGCCACAACCCCAGCCAAGCGGCGAGATGTCCTTCGGGGAGCGTGACTACGGGAGCGTCCGGGGCCGTGTGTCGCTTCTCATGCGGCATTGGAAAAAACGCAGGCGCCTCGCTGACCGGAGCGTCGGCGGGCGTCTCGATGGCACCGTCTGCTGTCATGGCTTGGCACGTCTACTGAGCTTGCACGTGGCCGCGTCGGCCCCGATCCGGCGCCGCTGGCGTTCCTCGAGATGGTGGGTCTTACAACGGATCTCGACATAGTCTACTAGTCTCTTTCCGGTGTCGCACGGTTAGCAGGGGTGTTGAAAAGCGGACCGAGCTGGCGCCGCGAGGGGTGTTCTCGGTGGACGCC
>CAZYSW010000707.1:2361-2911 GCA_964650105.1 uncultured Nannocystaceae bacterium | reverse complement strand
TGGAGGCTGTTCCAGCGGGTCACCGGAGGCGTGTTCCCGTTGGCGTCGTGATCCCACGTGTTGACGACCATGCTCCCCGACTTGTCGAGCACGAGCATGATGTTCGGAGGAAGCGGCTCCAACGTGGCGTCGGCGATGTCGCACGGAACCACGTCGCCCGTGGTGGAGTCGGTGCTCTCGCCGTCGTCCGCGGACGCATCGCTCGTATCCTCGTCGCCGGACGACGACGACGCGGACCCGGTCGTGCCGTCCGTGGGCTCGGACGTCGTCGTGGAGTCTCCGGTCGTCGGTGCCTCGCTCGTGCCGCTGGTCGGTTCGATCGTCGTGGTCGGGCTGCCCGTCGGGTCCGTGTCACCGGTGTCGACGGTACCAGCCGTCACCGTGATCCCACTCGAGGACTGAGAGCCGACGCCGTCATCCGACGGCGCCGGCTCGTTGCATCCCACCACGAACAGACCCATCAGGCCCGAAAGTCCGAGTCGAGATCTCCCATGCCTGTCGCTGCTCACGTCGATACCTCGCATCCGTCTCGAAGGCCTTTCGTCGGTTC
>CAZYSW010000707.1:0-2351 GCA_964650105.1 uncultured Nannocystaceae bacterium | reverse complement strand
CCCCGGCTGCACCCCCGGCTGCGAGGGCGTGATTAACCACAGGAAGTCGTCGAGGAGCACGAGCGAATCGAAGAGCTGATCGCTGGTATCCCAGATGATGAATTCGAGCGTCATCACCTCCCCGGGGGTGACGTTGCCGCTCATCTGCAGCCAACCGGTCCCGCCACCGTGGAGCCCCGAGTAAAAGCAGGCCGTCGACCCCTGGATATCGAACCCGGTGCCGACGAGCTCCGTCGTTCCGGTGCAGCCGTTGTACTGGGAGGGAAAGCCACACTGGGTGATCGTGCCGTTGCTGCACTGCGTGAACAGGCCGCTTGCGGCCTTCAGAATGTTCACGCCCACCGGCCAGGTGTTGTTGCCGCTGTCGTAGATGGCGATGTTCTTATCGGCCGGGTTGTTGGGCGCGGACGAATTGACCAGGGTAACGAAGAAGTCGTTGAACTCGGTGCAGACGTACTCGGGGTACTCCGCCGAAAAGAAGTACATCATGACGCTGAACGACTGAGCGTTGGTCGGCACGCGGACCTGCACACGGAGCATCACGGGGTTGTAGGCCGTGTTTCCCCCGGGCGCAGGGCACCCGGGCGCGTTGGGCAGCGCCCCCCCGTTGGCGGAGAGCCACTCCGCAGGGAAAGCGCTGAACGTTCCGGTCTCCTGTCCGTTCTGGAAGGGGGCGAACCCCGGATTGGTGTCGTTGAAGTTGTCGGCCGCGCGACCGGTCGACAGGACCGCCAGACGCTGCCCGAACTGGTTGGTGATGTTCTGACCGAACCCCGACCGGATCGATCTCGACTGAGCCGCGGGCGCTCCCATTCCGTTGGCGAGGCGCAGCTCCGCGCTGATCACACCCCACTTCTTGTCCTGCGGCAGCGGGGGGTTGAGGGTGGTGAACTGGCAGAGGTCGATCGCCCGCGCGTAGTCGTTCGGGTCGTTCGAGTTGCTCGCCAGATTCGCGTCGCACGCGGGCAACACGTTGTCCACCTGCCCGTCGCAGTCGTCGTCGACCTGGTTGCCCCCGTACTCGAAGGCGCCCGGGTTGACGAGATTCGGATTCAGGCAGCCCGTCCCGATCTCGTCGCAGCAGTCGCCCCCGCAAACGGTCCACCCGTCCCCGTCGAGGTCGGGGTCCTCGTCCACCAAGGTGTCGCAGTCGTCATCCACCGCGTTCCCGCAGATCTCGGCCACCGGGGTCACCTCGTCGACGCAGCCGCCGACGAAGCCGTTTCCTTGCGCATTGCAGGTCTGGACGCCCGCCTTGCACGCGCCCACGCCCTCGGTCCCGAAAGGACCGGTGTAGCAGGGGTACTCCATGTTCGGCACGCACACGCAGACCCCGTTGATCTCGCAGCCGTCGTTGACCGCCTCGTTGCAGTCGTTCCACCCGTTGTCGCACGTGGCGATGTTGCACGTGCCACCGACGCACTCGCCCGTGGCGTTGTCGGGATCGCAGGGTTTGTCGCAGCCACCGCAGTGGTTCTCGTCGGTGTCGACGTCCACGCACTCGTTGCCACAGCACGCCAGACCCGGCTGACACCCGTGGTTTTCGTTGCACCCCGGCTGACAACTCCCCGACTCGCACAAGGTCCCGAGGGGGCAATCGGCATCCTCCACGCACCCTTCGCAGGTGTTGGTGTCGGTGTTGCACACCAGATTCCCGCCGCAGTCCGCATCCTCTTGACAGCCTGGAACGCATTCTTGCTGAACGACGTCGCAGTAGGTTCCCAGCGCGCAAGGATCGTCGTCCGCCGTGCAGGCGACGCACTCCCCCGAAGCGACGTCGCAAACGGCTCCTCCGGGATCACCCGCGCAGTCGTCGTTGCTCTGGCATCCCGGCGTGCCGGTCTCGTCGAGCCCCGTCGTCTCGCCGGTCTCGGTGTCGCCGCCCCCCGTGGCGCTGATCGAGGAGAAGGTCGTCTCCGCGGAATCGGCACCACCGGTGTCGTCCGCGCCGTTGGTGGGATCGGAAATCCCCGTCGTGAAGCTCCCGGAGGGATCGAAGGTGCTCACACCCGGCGACCCACCACCGCACGCGGCGATCGAGAGAGCCAACCCCGCTCCGACGCCGCCCTTCCAAACCAATCCGCGCCTACGAAACCGCACCATGGCCATAGGATACGTGGACCTCGGAGCGCTCTCCAAGCAAAAAGCGTGGCGCCCACGAACGGCCACCAGGGGTCCAGCGACCCCGGGTGACCGGGCGGGCGCGAAAGCGGCGGCTCAGCCCGAGGGCGGACAGCCGAACGTCGCGTCCACGGTCCCGACGTCGACCAGGGCCTCGCACGCCGTTCCGCACAGCTCGATGGCGTCGTAGGGCCCGTCGGGATTGACCCACACCCAGCCGTCCTCCGTCG
>CAZYSW010000706.1:1769-2915 GCA_964650105.1 uncultured Nannocystaceae bacterium | reverse complement strand
AATCGATGGCTTGGCGAAGCTCGGGCCCGAAAGCGAGAGCTGGGCACAGGCCGACAGTCCTTCGTGCCGAGCCGCGGCATCGTTGAGGACGTCTAGCTTCGATTCGATCTTCTCGACGGTCATGGCCTCTCGAGCCACCACTCGGGCGGCCGGGGGGCAACGCTCGCCTGGCGCACATTCGAACCATTGCGGAGCGCGGCCCCGCCCCCATGCACGGGCCATCCCCGGCGGGCGCGGTCCCGCCCGCGACCCGCTGCGCCCCACCGAGCGCATCCATCCTGTCGCTCCGCGTCCTCGGCTGGAACCGTCGAGCCCATCAGCCGCACGATCCGCGATAAGCTCGTCCACATGACTCGACGCTCTCTTTTTCTGGTCTTCATCGCAGGTGGTTTTCGTTGCGAACGCTTGTGGCGATGACTCTGCCGGCATGGGAAGTGACACCGAAGCCATGGTCTGCGTGCCCGGCAAGACCGAGCCCTGTGCATGTCCGGGCGGGGTCGAGGGCGCGCAGGCGTGCAACGACGACGGCAGCGGGTACGAGGCCTGCGAGTGCCCGATGACGTCCGCAGGGAGCACGGACTCGAACGGAACCGATCCCACCCAGGGCGGAACGGATCCCGGGACGGGGGACAGCGGGACCACGGCGGACGGAACCGACGAAACCGCCGGAGGCACCGACAGCTCGACCGGTGCGTCGACCGATGACACCGGTGGCGGGCAGGAGGTCTGGCTGCAAAACGACGGATTCATCGACAATGCCAACGTCGGGTTCCAACAGGGCTTCGTCACCGACGAATGCTGGGCCTCGGTGTACGTACCGGAGCAGTCGCACTACCCGTTCGCAGTCACCGGAGTCCAGATGCTCGTCGGGGGCAACACCGACCAGGCCGCGTTCACGGTGGGGCTCTACGACGTCGACGGCAACAACCAGCCGACGACGGCATTCGACGAGGTGGACGTTCAGATCACGGGGGCCGACGACGCCATGACCGAGGTGAATTTCGCCTCGGTCATGTTGAGCTCGCCCATGTTCGAGAGCGGCAATTTCGCCGTCGTGGTCTGCCTCGTGGCCCACAGCGGCTTCCCGGCCATCGCCCGCGACACCGACGGCACCATCATGGGGGACCGCAACTGGATCAGTGGACA
>CAZYSW010000706.1:1532-1749 GCA_964650105.1 uncultured Nannocystaceae bacterium | reverse complement strand
GGGCCTCGCGGGCGACAGGATCATGCGCGCCCGAATCCAGCCCATGTGACGCGAGCCATTCTTGCGGGGAACCCCCGAGACGGCATCGAGTACCACTACAGCCCTACAGCCTCGGCCTAGCAGCCCGCCTGGCTTCGGCGGTGACTCCGCTTTCGTCGATGCCGGCTCGGTTCGGCAAGCTCAGCATCCCTGTGCACCGGCGGCGTCGAACGTGCTG
>CAZYSW010000706.1:0-1522 GCA_964650105.1 uncultured Nannocystaceae bacterium | reverse complement strand
GTCGTCGATCGCGACCTCGCCTTCCGTGGTGAGCTGAAAGCCGAACTGCAGGCGCAACCCCGTCACTTGGGCCAGTGGGATGCCCTGGTTGCAAAAGGTGGACAGCGGAATGCGGACGGTCTGCAGGAACTGATGCCACGCGCAGAGGCTCTGCGAGAGGGGGCGCGTGACGATCTCGAAATCCTGCGCCACGAGTGGGTCGGTTGCCACACCTGCAGCATCACCCGCCGTCTCCAGGATGACGCGCAAGGTCACGGGCGCGGTCGAGACCGCCATGCAGCCGGCCGTCGTGGGGTCCGGGATATCGACGATGTTCGCAAGGCGGATCGAAAGGTGCGTGGCTTCGGAGATGTCCAAACCCTGAAAGGACCAGTGGACGCTGCCCCCAATCAGTCCTCCGCTCGTGCCCCACCGAACCCGCATCACGTCGTTGTCGGTCGATCCGGGTGGGGCGACGTCCGACCCCAGGCCCAACTCGATCTGATCCGCGAACGCCGCCGGTTGTGCCGTGACGGCCGCTCCCGACGGGAATGCCGGCGTCAGGCCGCCGTCGTTGCGGTTCATCGTGTCCACCAGCATCCGACTTCCGAACTCATCGACCGGATCGAGCGTGTACGACGTGACCACCAGCGGGTCACCCGCGTACTGTGGCAGCCCATTCCACCACGTGTCGACATCGATCTCCGGAGGGATCAGATCTCCCGTGAAGTAGAGCCTCAGAAGGTTCGGTTCCTCCCCGCTTACCTGCCACCGCAGATATCGGGTCACGTAAGCACGCGCCAGCGCCTCACCTTGGCGACCATCTCCGCCTGGGTCGCGAGAGGGGCGACGTTCTCGATCGTTCCCCCGCCGCCGAAGGCGTCGTGGTCCACGTGGTATGCCCAGACCATGGCCTTGCCTGGGTCGCTCGGCGCAAACGTACTTTCCGGCGCGATTCGGTCGTAGGTCACCACGCCGCCTCCGAGCACTTGCTCGTCGGTTGCGCTCTGCAGGCTCAGGTAGTGAGGTGCGTTGTCCCCCTCGATCCCATCGATCGGATTCCGTGAGGCGATTCCGACGAGCGCGCGAAGATCGAGCTGGGAAACCGGGATCCCCTCGTCCTCGAGAAGCTGTGCCGCCCTCACGGTGGCCGCCCCACCGTTCGAGTGCCCGACCAGTCCGAGCCGACAGTCCAACCGATCACGCTCGGCCCACAGCGTGGTCAGCCACCGCGTCGTGCACAAGACGTGGCTCGCGCGGCGCTCGGGCGAGTCGAGCACAGGAGTATCAATACTCGTCACCACGAATCCTTCGGCAGCCAGTGCCCGAAATAGATGGTCATACTCACCCAGCTTGCCTCCCACTTGGCCGTTCCCGTGCTGAAAAACTACGAGTGGCCATTTGCCATCCGGCCACGTACCTCCTTCGAGGCCAGGTCGGAAGATAAGGATCTCCCATGCCTCTCCCGTCGTCAGAGCGCCTGGGCCCGACATGAGATCGTCACACAGTCCACCGGTGTCGGCAAGGTCGATGTGCTCCTCTC
>CAZYSW010000705.1:0-2924 GCA_964650105.1 uncultured Nannocystaceae bacterium | reverse complement strand
TCGCGGCGTAGCGCGAGCCCGAGGGCGCCCTCGATCCAGATCCGCCCCAGGGTCGGGATCGCCACCTGGCGGTGGGTGTAACTGGGCATGACCACCTCGCCGAAGCGCGATGCCCAGGCGTCCGCCTGCGCGACGGCCTGATCGATCGCGCGGGTCAGCTCCTCCACCGCCTGACGCAGCCAAAGGGCCAGGTCGGTCGCGACCTGATCGTTGCGGCTGCGCCCGGTGTGCAGCTTTTTGGCCAGCGCGCCGACCTCCCGATCGAGCCAGGCCTCGACGGCCATGTGCACGTCCTCCTCGTCGGGCAGGGTGACCTCGCCCCGCTCCACGCGTTCGGGCAACGTGCGGAGGGCCTCGATCAGACGGTCGGCTTCGTCCTGCGCGAGGATCCCCGCCGCCTGCAGCCCACGCACGTGCGCGATGCTGCCACGGCAATCCTCTCGCAGGAGTCTTCGATCGATGGGAAGAGAGGTCGACCAGGCCAGGAACGCCGGATCCATGGCTCCTCCGGTGGCTGCGGTGCGTGCGATCGAGCTCATCGGCGGGCCGTACCTATCTGACGCCGGTGAAGTCGAAGAAATCGCGCAGCCGCTTGAGCGCCACCGGGTCATTGGTCTTGATCTTTCCGCGCGCGATGTCGAGGGGCCCCGGCATCTTGCCGTGGATCACCATCTTCTCGAACAGCTCCGGTGTGGTTTTGAGGACGACATCGGCGTTGTCGATGGTCTTGCCCGGCTCGACGCGGCAGGCGTCGGGCTCCACGTGGACCGTGTACTTGTGATCGCCGATCGAGAAGTAGTAGCTCGTCGCGCGGGTGGCCATGCCCTTGCGGTAGCGCGCGGGCATGGCCTCGAAGATGTCGGAGACGTTCATGGGAGGCCTGGGTGCGGGGTGTAACCCGAACATAACAGCCGTACCGGGAACCCTCGCGGGGACGAGCCCGGGGATTCCGACCGCCCCTGCGCAATCCGCACCTTCCGCGGTCCGCGGTCCGAACGGCCCCAGAGCAGGATCGACACCCCGGTTTTGCATGCGGACCCGGCTAGACTCGTCCAAGGCCCCACGCCCGGGCCGACCCACACGAGCCCGCGCCTGACTTGCCACAGGATTTCCCATGCGACGCCTTCATCAGGTCTTCATTGCTTCTGCTGCTCTCATCGCCCCGTTCGCCGCGATCGGCGAGGCCCAGGCCGGCATCGAGGCCTGCGGCAACATCCACGTCGAGGCCAGCGCCGAGTGCGAGATGCGGGGAGGCATCGAATGCGAGGGGTACTGCGAGCCGGTGCGGTTCGAGGCGCAGTGCGCCGCGAACCTGACCGCGGAGTGCCGAGGTCAGTGCGACGGAACCTTCACCGCCGAGTGCACCGGCTCGTGCGAGGCGAGCTGCGTCGGTGAGTGCGAGGCCGACCCCGGAAAGTTCGATTGCGCGGGCTCGTGCTACGCCGACTGCTTCGCGGCCGCCCAAGCCCACTGCTCGTCGGGGGACGGAGAATGCCGGGCCTCGGCGGAGGCGACGTGCGATGCGGAGTGCTCGATCCGCTGCGAGGCCGAGCCTCCGTCGCTCGATTGCAACGCGCAGTGCAAGGCATCGTGCGAGGGCTCGTGCCGGGCGGAGGCCAACCTCGAGTGCCAGGTCGATTGCCAGGCCAGCGGGTACGCCGACTGCAAGAGCGAGCTCGAAGGCGGGTGCAAGGTCGATTGCGAGACCGAAGCCGGGGCGCTGTTCTGTGACGGGCAGTACGTCGATCATGGCGGCAACCTCGCGGAGTGCGTCGACTCGCTCCGGGCGATCTTCGGTATCGAGGTGGAGGGCTACGCCGAAGCCTCGTGTTCCAACAACTCGTGCCACGCCGAGGCGGGGGCCACGATCTCTTGCTCGTTCGAGCCGTCGCCCGGCGCGGGAAAGAATCTCGCCGCGTTCTTGGGGCTCGCCGGTGGCCTGCTCGGCTTCGGAGCGGCCGTCCGACGCCGACGCCGACGCTGAATCGACGCGCCCATCGCCCGGGCCCTGGCGGGAGGATCGATCCGCCCGGTTCGCGGACGGCCTCCCGGGGCGCGAGGTGACCAGCGCGCCCGACTAACCCTGACCGAGCACGACGGCCGCGGCCGCCGGAGGAAGGTGGGCACCACCGTCCGCGACCACGGTCGTGCCGTGGATCAGGGACGCGGCGTCGGTGGCCAGAAAGAGCGCGAGCGCAGCCACCTCGTCGATGCGTCCGAACCGACGGATCGGGATCGTCGACGCGAGCTTCGCCCGCACCTTTTCGGGGACCAGCCGCGCGACGCCTTCGGTATCCTCGATCGGCCCCGGCGCGATCCCGTTCACGCGGATGCCGGCGGGCCCCCACTCCACGGCCAACGTGCGGGTGAGCGCGTCGACGCCAGCCTTGGCCGCGGCGGCATGGGCTTGCGCCGGCGTGCCCTCCAAGACCGCCGAGATGTTGATGATGCACCCGCCGTGATCGCGCATCCAGGCGTCGAACACCGCACGCGACACGTTGAACGTGCCCACGGTGTCGATGTCGAGCACGGTCTCGAGGGCGTTGGCCGACAACGAGGCGGCCGGGCACAAGAAGTTGCCCGCCGCACCGTTGACCAGCACGTCGATCCGTCCCAACGCCTCGAGCGTCCGCGCGACGCCCTGCTTCACCCCTTCGACGTCGCGGACGTCGAAGGGCACGGCGAGGCAACGCCGCCCGCTCTCCGTCTGCATCTGCGCCGCCGCATCTTCCAAGCGCTCGGCCTTGCACCCCACGATCGCCACCTCGGCTCCGTGCCGCAAGAACGCCTGCGCAATCCCCCGGCAGATCCCCGACCCACCCCCCGTCACGAGCGCCACGCGCCCCTCCAGAACGTCCGCACGACAGACGTCCATGTCGCGCCCACCGTAACACCCCGCCCCACCCCGCGAGCCCGACTCCGAC
>CAZYSW010000704.1:0-2947 GCA_964650105.1 uncultured Nannocystaceae bacterium | reverse complement strand
CCATCAGGGCGGTGATGTTGTCCTTGCCGCCCTGGCTGTTGGCGAAGCGGATGGCCTCGAGGACGGCGTCCTCGACGTCCAACTCGAGGAAGTAGCGCATGTCCTCCGGCGTCTCGACGTAGCCGTGGAACCCGTCCGAGCACAGGATCACGCGATCGCCCGGGAACAGAGGGATGGGGAGGGTGTCGACCTCGACGTAGTCCTTGGGGCCGCCCGCCCGGGGGATCACGTTCTTGGCCCGCGACGCGGCGGCTTGCTCGGGCGTGATGAGACCGTGCTTGAGCTGATAGTTGATCAGCGTGTGATCTTCGGTGAGCTGGGCGACCTCGTTGTTGCGTACCAGGTACACCCGCGAGTCGCCGACCTGCCCGACGATCCCGATGTTGCCGCAGACGAGGAACACCGAGGCCGTGGTGCTCATGCCCCGTTGCTCGGGATCGAGCTGGCCCATACTGTGAACCATGTAACACGCGTTCTGAATGGCGCCGCGGACGAGCTGACAGAGCTGACCCGCGCGCTCTGAGGCGTTGGTGCGAGCGATCTCCCGCACCGTCTCTTCGTTGCGTTTGAGCCACTCCCAGATGAGCTCGACGGTCTCCTGGCTGGCGACTTCGCCCTTGGCGCGGCCACCCACGCCATCGGCGACCACGAAGACGCCGAGATCGGGATCGGCGAGGTGCGAATCCTCGTTGTGCTCGCGGGACAGGCCGACGTCGGTGTGGCCGAAGTAACGGATGCGCATCCGAGTCGAACGATACCACGCAGGGGGGACCCGAGGGGCCGTGGAGGCGTCCGACGGTGACGCCGACGGGACGTCGCGGCGCCCAGCGGCGCTACCGCGGCGGCTCCCACGGTCGGAGCGCCGCGGCTTTGCATGCGTCCAGCATCGGGCCGGGGACCGGAGCGACCACGCGCGGTTCCTCCGGCAAGGCTCGCGACAGATCGAGCACGTGAGCGTGCAGACACAAGATGCCTTCGTCGCTGCGGCCGTAGAGAGGATCGCCGACGATGGGGAGCCCGACCCAGCGCAGGTGCACCCGGGCCTGGTGACGCCGACCGGTCACCAGACGCACGAGGAGCAAGAGCCGCCACGTCGGGGTGTCGCCCGCGACCTGGCCGACCCCCAGCGGCCAGACGATGGTCTGCGCGGGCTGCCCATCGGGCCGTACGTCGACCCGGCGCCGATCGGACCCGCGTCCGAGGGGAGCGCGAATCGAGAACGCCCGTTCCGCGGCAGGCACGACCGGCAAGGGGAGGTCGGGCCGTGGGTCGGACGACGCCACGCAGCCGGCCGCGGAAGACGGCGGCCACCGTACCCGGTCGGTCTCCACGAGCGCGAGGTACAGCTTCTCGACCGCTCGGGTGCCCATCGCCGCACGGGCCTCGGCCCACGCCGCCGCCGTCCGTGCGAACGCGATGACCCCGGTCGTCGCCCGGTCCAGTCGATGCACCGCACCCCCTTCTCGCGGGTCGTCGCTCGCGGTCGCGCACTCGGGGAACCGTTCGCGCACCGCGTCGGCCAGGCTCGGGCGGTCGCCGGGGTGCAATCGGTGCGTGTGAACGCCCGGAGGTTTCGACACGTACACGAAGCGCTCGGTCACCGCCAGGACGTGAAGGGGTTCGAGCGCACCCGCGCGCTCGGGTGAAGGGGTCCGCAGCTCCAGCGTGTCTCCGAGCGCGACCCGGGTGGACGGAGGCGCACGCCGTCCGTTCACGACGAGGTGACCGTCGAGCGCGAGGCGACGTGCCATGCGTCGCGACAACCCGGGCGTGTGCCGGGCCAGCACCACGTCGGCGCGTGCTCCCGGATCCCGCGGATCGTCGACGGTGATCACGATGGGATGCGTTCGTTCCACCACGGATCCAAGACGAGCGCTCGAGCTCGCGCGCCCCGAGGGACGTCTCCCTGTCCCGCGGGAATGCGCACGAGCACGTCGCACCCGGCGAGCGAGCGAAGGTTGCCGGAGCGCTGATCGGGCAGCGGCGTGGCCGTGCGTCCGTCGGGGCCGAGCCGCGCGCGGACGAGGTGCTCTCGCGATCCCGCGCCGCGTGCCGGCGCCGCGAGCTCGACCTCGACCCACGGCACCGGCGTCGCAGAGCGGATTCCGAGCAGGCGTCGCAGGGCAGGGCGAACGAACAGCTCGAAGCACACGAACGTGCTGGCGGGGTTGCCGGGCAGCGCGAAGACGAGGGTGGACGCCAGGGGCTTGCCGGGGCGCAACGAGACGCCACGAAACGCGAACGTGCACCCGAGCTCGAGCAGCACGTCGTACACGAGATCGTGCTCGCCTACGGAGATCCCTCCGGAGATCACCAGCACGTCGGCCGTCATGCCGCGGGCGAGCGTCCGGCTCAGCGTGCGCGGGTCGTCGGGGGCGTCGCCGAGGTCGTTCGGGACGCCGCCGGTGCGCTCGATCTGGTGTCGCAGCATGATGCCGTTGGTGCTCACGACGCGGCCCGGTCCCGGATCCCGTCCAACGGGGACCAACTCGTCGCCGGTTCCGGCGGTGGCGACCACCGGTCGACGGTGCACGCGGACGGAGGTGTGACCCGCGGCTGCGGCCAGGGCCACCTCGGCGGGACCCAGCCAGGCGCCGACGGGCAGCACGACCTCGTCCATCCGGAAATCCGCACCCGTCGGGCGGATCCATCGCCCGGGGTGGACGTCGCCGAACGCGGCGAGGTCGACGATCACCGCGTCGTCCTCGCGCCGGGTGTCTTCTTGCGGGACCACGACATCGGCGCCGGTCGGCACGACGGCGCCCGTGGAGATGCGCGCGACCTCGCCGGGGCCCAGCGCGGCGGTCATCGGGTGCCCGGCCGCGCTCTCGCCCGCCAACCGCAGCGCGCACGTCCGGTCCTCGCCGTCGGGCCGGAGATCGGCGGCCCGGACCGCATAGCCGTCCATGATGCTGACGGGGGCGCGCGGCTGATCCCAACGCGCGAG
>CAZYSW010000703.1:0-2954 GCA_964650105.1 uncultured Nannocystaceae bacterium | reverse complement strand
CGGCCCGTCACGCCGTTCGCAAGGTGCTGCGAGGGTAATCCGAACCCGGTGCCGCTCTGCAAGAGGCTCAGCGCCGCTTCGTCGACGTGATGCGCCCACCGCCCGAGCCGGCCTCGCCCTGGCCCGGTCTGTTCGTGCTGGGTGCACTGTGCATGTGGGGCGCACTGGTGCTGGTCCAGCGCGTGCGCTCGGCCGACCTGGTGCCGCGCATCAAAGCCTCGCTGCCGGCCTATCGCTATGTCGCTCATGCCGTCCTCGCCGTCGGTGTGCTGGTGATCTTGCCCTTGGTCGTGGGGGCCGCGACCAGCCTGTTCGCGGGGCCGGCCGGCGAGCTGCGCTACGTCGGGATCGCGAACTTCATCGAGATCCTGACCGCCCGCGGCGGCCCTCTGCTGGCCAGCGGATCGTTTTATCTGGTGCTGGTGGTCACGCTGATCTGGACGCTGCTCAACGTCGTGTTCCACCTGGCGCTGGGTCTTGGAATCGGCCTGCTGCTGGCCCGGCCCCTGCTGCGGATGCGGGCGATCTATCGGGTGCTGCTCATCATTCCCTGGGCGGTGCCCAACTACGTGACGGCCCTGGCCTGGAAGGGAATGTTCCACCGGCAGTTCGGCGCGGTCACCGGGATCATCATGAGCATCAACGATGCGTTCGGGACCAGCATCGGGCCGATTTCCTGGTTCGCCCGGTTCTCGACCGCGTTCTCGGCCAACGTGGCGACCAACGTGTGGCTGGGCTTTCCATTCATGATGGTGGTGACGATCGGAGCCCTGACCGCCGTGCCCAAGGACGTGCTGGAGGTCGCCGAGGTGGATGGGGCCAGCCGGTGGCAACGCCTGTGGAAGGTGACCTTGCCGATGATCCGGCCCTCGTTGATGCCGGCGATCACCCTGGGCGCGATCTGGACCTTCAACATGTTCAACGTGGTGTTCCTGGTCTCGGGCGGTGACCCGGACGGCACCACCGACATCCTGGTCTCCGAGGCCTACCGCTGGGCGTTCACCCGCGAAGCCCAGTACGGCTACGCAGCGGCCTACTCGGTGCTGATCTTCCTGCTGCTGCCCGGGGGCACCCGTGTGCTCGAGCTGTGGAAGACCTCGTGGGCCGACTCGGGCCGAGGAGGCAAGACATGAGCGGCCGCAGCAAGCTGCTCGAGTCGGTGCTCGTCCACGTCCTGCTCCTGCTGGCGGTGGGCTTCGCCCTGTACCCGGTGCTGTGGGTGATCTCGCTGGCCCTCAGCGGGACACCCAGTCCCGAGCCGACCGCGATCCCGCTGCCGCAAGAGCCGACCTTGCGCCACGTGACCGCGGTGGTGGGCGCGAGTGAAGAGACCCCCGACGGGACGGTGTGGCTGTTCGGGTGCCAGTTCATGAACTCGCTGGTGGTGGCCTCGGCCACGGCGATCGTCGGGGTGCTCATCGCGATCCCGACCGCCTACGCCCTGGCCCGCTTCGAGTTCGTGGGCAAGCAGACCGGGGTCCGCAGCCTGCTGGCGACCCAGATGTTCCCGGCGGTGGCCAGCGCGATTCCTCTTTATCTGATCTTGGATGCGCTGGGGTTGCTCAACTCGAGGACCGGGCTGGTGCTTTGCTACGCCTCGACCTCGGTCCCGTTCGCGATCTTCCAGCTGCGCGCCGCGTTCGAGGCGACTCCGCTCGATCTCGAAGAGGCCGCGATGGTCGACGGGGCCACCCGGTTCGAGGCGTTTCGCAAGGTCGTGCTCCCGGTGGCCCGCCCGGCCATCGCGGTGACCGCCCTGTTCGCGTTCATGAGCGCGTACAACGAGTTCGTCCTGGCGATGACCTTCCTCGACGACCGCAGCATGTACACCTTGCCGGTCATGCTCCAGAAGTTCATCGGCGAGTACAACGCCCAGTGGGAGAAGTTCGCCGCCGGAGCGATCATCGTCAGCCTGCCGGTGATGGCCTTGCTCTACTGGCTGCAACGGCATCTGGTCGCGGGCCTGGCCTCGGGCGGCGTCAAGGGCTGAGCCCGGACCTGCTCCGCGAACGTGAACGTGAACGTGAGCGTTCGAGGTGCACGAGGATCCCGTCGGGATCGATGCTCGGTGGGTTGGCCGCGAAGGTCACACCGACGGAACGAACACGAAGATGAGGCCGAGGGGGACGCGACGCGGCATGTTGGATCCCGGTCGATCGTCGCGGGCTCGATCCAAACTGTCGAAACCGACGGAAGGATCTCCCTCGATGTGCGTCCGCGGATCGCAACCTCGAATCTTTTCACAAGACACGGCTCCATGCAAGTGACGATGACGTGAGGTCTCCTGCCTCGCAAAAACCGACGTTCCGTGCCATCATCCCAGAACGGATGCGGTTTGTTCGTCACGAAACGATGGTTGGCTTGGTGTTGGGCGTCGCGATGACGGCCGGCTGTGGCGAGGACACGCCAAGCCATGCGGACAGCAACGGCTCGGGCGGCGTGAACCTCACCGCCGGCAGTGGCACCGACTCGGGACAGACCGGGGGGGAGAGCCAGGGCCAGAGCGACAGCGCGGCCGAGGGGACCGACTCGGGGGGAAACACCTCGTCGGCCTCGGCTTCGGATTCGAGCTCCACCTCCGACACGAACGACAGCGGGAACGAGACCAACCCGTTCAAGTTCGATCTGGGCATCATTCCCGACGCCGGCCAGAGCCAGGGCGCGTGCCAGCCCGGAGGCGTGGGCGAGGGCAACGAGGAGCCCGACTTCTCCTACCTGTGGGCGGCCAACAGTACGCAGGGAACGATATCCAAGATCGATACCCAGACCGTGACCGAAGTGGGGCGCTACTACACTCGGCCCGACTCCGCCGGCAGCCCGTCGAGAACCTCGGTGAGCCTGTCGGGCCACGTGGCGGTGGCGAACCGAAGCGGCGGCATCACCAAGATCTGGGCGACCGAGGAGTTCTGTCAGGACACCAACGGCACGCCCGGCATCCAGACCTCGACCGACAA
>CAZYSW010000702.1:0-2954 GCA_964650105.1 uncultured Nannocystaceae bacterium | reverse complement strand
GCCACGACCGTGCACGAAGTAGTGGAGGCGCGCCACGAGCCGAAGCGTCGCCGCCGGCCGCTAGCTCGCGGCCCGCAGCGGAACGACGGTGGTGTGGCGCTCGCGAACGCCGATCATGCGGCCGTACAGGTCGAACAGGCCCGCGAAGTGATCATCCATCGTCCCGATGTGGCGACGCGCCGCACGGCAACCGGCGGCCAGCGCCTCCCGGTCGCGCGCCAAGAGCTGCAGGATCGCCTCGGCACACGCGTCGGAATCCCCGGCGCGGTAACGCGCCGAGTACTCCGGCCCGGCCAGGGCCGCAGCCCCACCCCGATCGGGGACCACCACGGGCACGCCCGAGCACACCGCCTCGGCGACCACCAGCCCGTAGGTCTCGGCCGCGGACCCGTGAAGGAATGCATCGGCGCTGGCCAGGGCCGCGGCCATCGTCTCGCGGTCGCCCACGTACCCGTGCAGGTGAACGCCGGGGGTCCGCGCGGCCTTGCGGCCGTACCACCCCTGCAACGCGCCCCGCCCGAAGATCACCAGCCCCATCGGCCGCTGTCGAGCCGCCTTGCGGAAACCGTCGATCACCGTGGCGATGCGCTTCTCGGGATCGAGCCGGCTGATGGCGACCAGCAGCTTCGCGCTGGGCGGGAGTCCGCACGCGGCCAGCAGCTTGGCGCGCAGGGCCTCGTCGCGGCGACCCGGGGAGAACCGATGCTTGTCGATCCCGAAGGGCACCACCGTCGCGTTGTCGATCCCGAACCGGGCCAGGCGGCGCGCCAGCCAGTCTCCGCTCACCACCGTGGTGTCGTAGGCCTGGGCGAGGTTGCGCAGCCTTCGCCAGTAGGGCGCGCACAGCCGGTCGATGCGATCGAAGCCGACCAGATGCCCGAAGAAGGTCTGAGGCCACACCGCGACCGGGTCGGTGTGGAAGATGAAGGCTTTCTTGGCGCGCCCCCGATAGCTCGCGACGAACCGTCCGCCGCTCCACGGTGACGACCCCTCGACCACGTCCGGGTCCTCCCGGTCGAGCACCCGGTGAATGGCGGTCTCGTCGTTGAACAGACCATATCGAGCATCGAACGGCGAGCGAGGCCCGCGGACCCACACGATCTTCCCGCCGGCCACCCGCTGCTCCCCATCCTCGTGACCGGGAGCCACGACGACGACCTCGTGGCCGTGCGCGGCGGCAGCCGCAAGCTTGTGATGGATATAGGTGCGGACGCCTCCACCATGCTCCGAGTAGGATTCCGCCACGTCGACAATCTTCATGAGGATGCTCGCTCGAGGGTTCGGGGCTGGAGACGCCCGGTCGGACCTGGGGTTGCGGCGGTGCTAGTCGCCGCAGGGGGGCGAATGGTTGCACCGGACGGCGTTTTTTCGGCCTTTGGGTCCACCGTCTTCGTGACTTTCCCGACGGCACCGGCCCCGATGCCGGCGCTCGCTCACGAAACACCCTGCCGGCTCGGTCCGACCCCACCAACTTTTCCGAAACGCCGGCACCGCGACCGGGGAGTGCCGGCCGCGCCCCGTTCGGTCGCCCCGACCCCTCCCCCCTGGTCCTGCTCACCCTTACAGTGAGCGGATCCTCGCATTCACGGGAGGCGCCGCTTGGCCGACAGGTACGGCTCGGGCCAGTACACCGCGTCGGCGACCCCCTGCTCGACCGCCGCGCGCAACGTCAAATAAGGGTCGATCAGGTGCGGCCGCGCCATCGCGCACAGATCGGCCCGCCCCGACGCGATGATGGTGTTGACGTGGTCCCAGCCCTGGATCGCCCCCACCGCCATGGTCGCGATGCCGACCTCGTGACGGATCCGGTCGGCGAACGGGGTCTGGTACATGCGCCCATAAAGAGGTTGTGCGTCGGGGACCGTCTGCCCGGTCGAGACGTCGACCAGGTCGCAGCCGTGGGCGGCCAACATGCGGGCGATCTCGACCGACTCCTCTTCGGGCAGCCCCCCGGGCGCCCAGTCCGTGGCGGAGATCCGCACCGAAATCGGCCGCTCGGCGGGCCACTTGGCGCGCACTGCATCGAAGACCTCCAGGGGAAACCGCATCCGGTTCTCGAGCGACCCTCCGTACGCGTCGTCGCGGGTGTTGGTCAGCGGCGAGATGAAGCTGGCGAGCAAGTACCCGTGCGCCATGTGGATCTCGAGCAGGTCGAACCCCGCCGCCAGCGCGCGCTCGGTCGCGCCCTCGTACTGCCGCACCACCAGATCCATGTCGGCCCGGTCCATCGGGCGCGGCACCTGGCTGTGCGGAAGATAGGGGATGGGCGAAGCCGCCATGAGGGGCCAGTTCCCCGTGGGAAGCGGCTGGTCGGCGCCCTCCCACAGACGCCGCGTCGAGCCCTTGCGCCCCGCGTGTCCGAGCTGCATCCCGATCTTGGCCCGCGAAAAGCGGTGGACGAAATCCACGATCCGCTTCCACCCCGCGACGTGGCGGTCGTCGTAAATGCCGGCGCACCCGGGGCTGATGCGGCCCTCGGCGGACACGTCGGTCATCTCGGTCATCACCAGCCCTGCCCCGCCGATCGCCCGGCTGCCCAGGTGAACGAGATGCCAGTCGTTGGGCGTCCCGTCCTCGGCGCTGTACATGCACATCGGTGACACGACCACGCGGTTGGCGAGCGTCAACTCCCGCAGGCGGAACGGGGTGAACATGGGTCGGGGCGGCGGCGACACGTGGGCGAACCCGCACTGGTCCGCGAACCATCGATCGGCCGCCGCGATGAACTCGGGATCGCGGATGCGGAGGTTCTCGTAGGTCACGCGCTTGCTCCGGGTGAGCAGGCTCAGCGTGAGCTGCATGGGGTGGGCGTCGCGATAGCGTCGGATGTTCTCGAACCACTGCCGGCTGGTCATCGCCGACTTCTGCAGCTTGGCGACGTCGACCCAGCGCGCGTCCTGGTACGCCGCCAGCGCCGTCCCCACGTCGCGGTGCTTCGACAGGGCGTCGACCAG
>CAZYSW010000701.1:0-2957 GCA_964650105.1 uncultured Nannocystaceae bacterium | reverse complement strand
TCGTCCCGCTCGAGGCCCTGCGCTGCGACGCCGTCGCCGCGCCGGCGACGACGGCCGGGAATACCGCGGGGGCGGTGCAGGTGGCTTGCCTGCGCGACCGCGCCGTGAGGATCGGCACCGTGCGCGCCCTGCCGTGAGCTGGGCCAGGGCCGCCGCGAGCCGCCCGCCCCGATCGCGCGCGAGCATTTCGCCGCAGCGTACGTATACTTCGCCCTCGGATGGGGCGGACGACGCGAAGCGTGGGGAAAATCGCGGTCGTCGTGGCCGGCGGCCTCGTCACCCTGGTGGGTGTGGGGGCCTGGTTTCTTCGCGTCGAGGACATCCCCGAACAGCTCGAGCCGGTCGAGGTGGATCCCGCGACCATCGTCATCCCGCGCGACGACGGCGAAGACCTGGAGCTCGCGGCCCTGCGTGGGAAGACGTCGTTCTTCGTGGTGGTGGGGCCCCAAGCGGCGGGGACCGACGAAGGCAAGGCGCTCAACCGCGCGCTCAATCGGTGGCGATATCCCGAGACCACCCAGGGCTACATCATCGGGGACGTCGAGGGCTTCGGGATGCTGCGCAACAAGGTGGCCGAGTTCGCGCGCCACTTCGCCGACGAGGTCCGCTTCCCCGTGTACCTCGACTACGAGGGCGTGTTCATCAAGGCCTTCAAGCTCCCCAAGGGCCATCACGGCTTCGTCGTCTTGGGCCCCGACGGCGAGGTGGCGATGCGGCGCAGCGGTGGCGTGCCGCCCGACGATCTCGACGAAGTTCGCGCGTTGCTCGGCGCCGAGGAACCGCCTTGGGGTCCGCCTGCACCGCAAGCCTTCACCGTGGGTCCCCTCGACGCCGAGCAGTGTCGCGCGCGTCCCTGCGTGTTCTTGTTTCTCGGCGAAGACGTGAGCAGAAAGGACATCCCCGGGATCGAGGGGGGTTGGGAAGGCGAGCACCAGGACGCGTGGGCCCAGATGAAGAAGCCGGCGGTCCGCCTGGCGGCGACGGCCTCGAAGGTCCGGCTGGAGGACGCAGCCCTCGGCGCGGTGGTGGGGCGCGTCGACGATCTCGAGCTCGGACGCGGCTGGCACGTGGTCCCCGACCATCCCCAGGCGCGCGCCGCCTTCGAGATCGCACCGGGGGAATCGGCGGTCGTGGTCGTCGTCGACGAACGGATTGCCTTCCGCGAGACGGGGACGATCCCCGTCTACCAGTGGGGGCGGGTCTCCGATCTCATCGGCGTGGAGATCGATCCCGGCGACGACGACGACGATTGATGCCCCCGACTGCCCACCGGCCCGTCGTCGCTCAGTCGCCACCCTCCCAGTGGGCTCCGGTGAGCTCGCACGCGAAGCTCCACAGGCGCTGCGCGAGCTCGACGTCGGTGGCCCGGGCCGAGGGTGCGACGGGTCGCGCATCGACGAAGTACTCGCCGCTGGTGGTGGCGAGGCCCGGTGCACACGCCAGGTGAAGGGGCGTGCGCGCGGCCTTCTCGGGCTTGCGCAGAAGCGGCGTCGCCCAGCCCAGCAAGGCGCCCGCGATCCCGGCCTTGCGCACCATCGGCGTGCCCACGACCCCGGGGTGCAGCGCATTGCTGGTCGGGCCCGGGGGAGGACGGCGACGGGCGAGCTCGCGGGTGAACGACAGGATCGCCAGCTTCGACGCCGCATAGGCGAAAAAGCCGTGGTACCGCCGGCGGGAGAAATGAGGATCGTCGAAGTCGAAACGCGCGGCCAGGTGCGCCACGGAGCTCACGTTGACGATCCGCGCCGCGCTGTGCTGCCCGAGGCGGGGATAGAGCAGCGAGGTCAACAAGAACGGGGCCAAGAAGTTCACCGCCAGCGTGAGCTCGTGCCCATCGGTGGTGATCGTTCGTCGGTTCGCGTACACCCCGGCGTTGTTCACCAGGACGTCGAGGCGGTCGTGGGCGTCGAGGATACGGGCCGCGAGGTCCCGGACCTGGCCCAGGGAGGCGAAGTCCGCCCCGTAGGGGACCACGCGTGCGGTCGGGGCCCGGGCGCGAATGGCTTCGGCGGCGGCGCGGGCCTGATCCAGGTCCGGCCCGGCGACGAGCACCGTGGCGCCCCGCTCGGCCAACCCACGGGCGGTGGCGAAGCCGATCCCCGAGGTCGCGCCCGTGACCAGGCACGTCTTGCCCTCCATGCTCAACGGCCACCTCCCGCCGGGTCGTCCAGCACACAGCGGATCCCTCCCGCCTCCATGGCGGCCACACACGCGTTGCACGCCGTGCACCGCGTGCGTTCCATCTCGCCCCGCTGCATCTTCGCGGGTAGATCGGGATCGCAGATCAACGCCCGTCCCATCGCCACGAACCCGAACCCCTGGGCCATCGCCTCGTGCAGTCCTCGACGCGACACGACGCCGCCCAAGAGCACGATGGGGACGTTTACCGCGTCGACCAGCGCGCGGGCCTGAGAAGCGAAGAACGACTCCTCGAACGGATGGCTTCGGATCACGCGGGGGCCGAGCAGACGCAGCGCCCAGCGCTGCAGCGGGTGCCGCTCGGCGGCGATCATCTCGGGGATCGGCGCGCGCCCCCGCAGGAGGTAGAACGCATTTTTGCTGGTGAACCCGCCGCTGCCGACGATGGCATCGATCCCCGCCTCGGCGAGCGCCCGGGCGAGCGCGACCGCCTCGTCGATCTCGGCGCCCCCCTCGATCCCGTCGCTGAGGTTGATCTTCGCGAGCAAGGCGAGATCGGGGACGGCCGCCCGGACGCGGCGCACGACCTCCAGGGCCAACCGCATCCGGCCCTGCAGGCTGCCTCCCCACGCGTCGCGTCGCCGATTGGTGACCGGGCTCAGAAACTGACTGAGCAGGTAGCCGTGACCGAGGTGGAGCTCGATGGCATCGAAGCCGGCATCGCGCGCCCATCGTGCGGCCCGTTCGAAGGCCTCGACGGTCCCGGCGATCTCCTCGCGTCGCATCGGTCGCGCCACGGGGAGCCCGTACGCGATTCC
>CAZYSW010000700.1:0-2959 GCA_964650105.1 uncultured Nannocystaceae bacterium | reverse complement strand
TTCGGCTCGTCGAACAGGCCGTCGGTGGGGCTCGCGGCGCGGAACTGGCCGCCGTCGATGCTGAAGGCGACGTCGTGCACGTACCCTCCGTTGTCGGCGGCGGTGGCGCGGATGCGTGACCCGTCCACCACCACGCCGCTGATCACCGGTCGACCGCGGTCGACGACCACCGGATCGCTCACCAACTCGTCGGTCCTCGCGCGGGCGGTCCCGTTGCTCGGCTCGTCGCTGGCCTTGACGCCGATTTCGTACACCCCGTCGGGCACGGTGGTGAGGTCCCAGTCGAGCTCCTTCTTGTTGATGAGCTCGTCCTCGTGCAGTCGGATCCACTGGCTCTCGCCCGCCCCCTCGGGCCGCACGCGAACGTCGTAGGCGAGGTCGTCGTCGTCGCGGGCGTCGACCTTCCACTTGATCTTCGCGTTGGGCTTGGGCTCGGTGTCGTCGTCGATCTGGAACTTCGGCAGCTCCACGTCGACGCTCTTGATGAGCGGGGCCAGGTTCTCCGGGGCGTAGAACACCGCCAGACCCCGCAGCTCCGAGCGCGGCGTGTCGAGCGTCACCTCGACCTGCAGGTATCGGCGCCCGGGCATCGAGGCCAGGCTGCCCCGCAGGCCGGTCGCCGACTTGGTGAGCTTGATGGACTGCCAGTCGCTCCACCGCTTGTCGGGCTCCTCGCTGGGGCCCACGCGGGCGCGAACGGTCAGCGCCCCCTCGCCTCGCACGGTGATGGTCCCCCAACTCGCGGGTTGCTTCGCGTCGAAGACGTCCGAGCGGTAGCGGGCCTCGCTGGCGGGGGCGGAGCGGAGCTGATAGACGGCGGCGCCGTGCGCCGTGGTGGCGAACACCTCGCCGGTGGGGAGCCGACACAGATCGGTGGTCTGCCGTTCCTCGAGGTCCGCCACCGTGGCCACGTCGCGCGGCCCCCGAACGCGATACACCTTTCCGCCCGCCGACGAGGCCACCAACACCGCATCTTTGCCCAGCGGCAACAGCGAGGTGAAGTACTGCTTCTTGCGTTCCAGCCACGACTCCCACGGGGCTTCCGAAGCGCGCGCAAGGTCGCGCCCCTTGCCGAGATCCACGTGATGCAGGCTGGCTTCGGCGTTCGGGGGCTGCTCGTTGACCAGCGTCCCCGAGGGGGGCTGCCCGACCAGGCTGGTTCGGTTCAGCGTCTTGGTGAGGGCATCGAGGCTGGTGATCTGCCGATTTTCGAACTTGTTGACCGCCGCCAACAGCCCGGTGTCGGTGAGCGCCAGGGCCCGGATCTCGTCTCCGTCGAAGTCGTGCAAGAGCACCCCTTCGAGATCGTCGGTCACCTGGTACAGGCGCGCGCGGGGAGCCGTGCCCACCACCACCGCGTCGCCCACCGTGACCAGGCTGAGGATGTCCTTCTCGTCGGCGTCGAGGATGACCTTGGCGTCCTTGCCCGTCAGCGACAGCGACCACAGCTCGCCACGCGGTCCGGTGCCGACCAGCAAACGTCCACCGTGCACGGTCATGGCCCAGATCTGGTCCACCTTGAGCTCGGCGAACTTGCTGACGCGACCCCGGGCGTCCACCCGGTGGATCGTCCCACCCGGAAGCGTGGCCGCGAGCACGTCGCCGCCCGGCAAGACCTCCATGGCGCTGACCACCACCCCGTCGAGCTGGGCGAGGCGCTCGGTCGCGAGCGCGCCATTGCCCTTGCCCTTGCGGCTCCGAGCCTTTGCCGGAAAGACGCGATGGATCGCCGCCTCGTCGGCGGTGCCCACCAGCGCGGCCTTGGACGTGGCGACGCAGGAGAACACCGTGGTGTCGGCGACGTCGCCGCGCTCGGGCAGGTAGCCGACCGTTACCTTGCCGGACGCCTCGATGGCGGCCCCTTCGGTCTCGCCCTTGTCGAAGTCGTCGAAGGTGCCGACGTCGAAGCTGCGCGTGCCGCCGGCGGTGGCCGTGTCGGGGGCGGCGAGAACGAGCGCAGCGGTGAGGGCGATGCCGGCCGAGGTGAGCCGGTCACGAAAAGAGCGAAGACGCATGGGGTACGCCATGGATGAGTCGTTCAGAACTTGGACTTCTGCCCCACATCCACGCGGATGGAGTGCATGCCATCGATGATGTTGCGGGTGGGGATGACCCGACGCGACAGCCGTTTGAACCGGACGCTGTCTTGCGTCGATCCCCGATCGATCAGCGTCTCGAGCACGCTGTCGGGAAGGTCGTGCATCAGCCCATGCTTGGAGGAGAGCCCCTCGCCCTGGCGATAGATGCTCGCGACCATGGTCCGCGAGGGGTAGGGGGCTTCGAGGCTGTCGATGAGGTCGTCGAGGTCGTCGGGGATCGGCCGATAGGGGCGCACGAAGTCCCCACCGGCCACCTCGATCTGGACCTGCTCGCCCGCCGCGTCGTCGGGGATGCGCAGGGGAAGGATCTCGGTGCGTTCGTCGCCCTTGTAGGAGCGCATGACCACTTCGAGGTGCACCACATCCCCGGCCTTCACCTCGTCTTGCTGGATCCGCACCGCCTTGATCTGCTCGACCGGCGATCCGTACTCCAGCCGGATGTCGTGCCGGATCTCGCGGATCTTGGCCGCCTCGAAGTCGTTGTCGAGCAGCGCCGACAGCACGGCCACCCCGCGGCTGCGTCCCATCATTCGTCCGATCAGCCCACCCGCGAAGAAGACCTCTTCTTGCAGCTTGACGTCCCGAATGCCCTGGCTGGTCTCCACCGAGATCTCGTGGTCGACCTGCAGCACCACCTCGGTCGCGTCGCGCCCCGCCTCGTCGACGGCCTCCGCCAGGATCACCCCCACGAGGTTGGGGGTCAGGTCGACGCCCACCGCGATCTCGTTGTCGTAGCGCCGGGGGAGCAGGTCGGGGTCGGGCCCCTGGATGGTGGTGGTCACCGGGATCATCGGGGCGCGCAGGTCGGTGCGCAGGGCGATGGCGGCCTGGCGGTCCTGGTACATCAGCCCCTGGATCGA
>CAZYSW010000699.1:0-2965 GCA_964650105.1 uncultured Nannocystaceae bacterium | reverse complement strand
ATTGACGAGTTGATCGCCGCGTACCACGGCCGGGCCATTGAGATGCAGGTGAAGGCCGAGCTTGACGCGGGTGCGATTCCGAACACGATGAACCGTCTGCGTGACTGGCTGTTTCCCGGTGGCGGCTCTGGGGTGCGGGGCGAGTCGGCGGCCGCGGGTGCGCCTGCGGCGCCCGCCCCGACCCACGCGCGGGTGGCGCCGCCGATGTGGGGCGGACCCGCCCCGCAGGTGGTGTCTCAGCCCGCGCAGGCCGCGATGTATGGCAACACGACCAGTTCGCAGGGGCAGGTGATGGTGCTCCGTGAGCACACGGTCGAGCGCACGACGGTGCACGTCGACAAGTTGGTCGCGCAGGACGTTGAGGACTTCACAGAGCAGGCGTCGGCGCTGCGGCGTGGCGCCGCGGTCGCAGGAATGAGGGCGGTCTAGTGGCGTACTCGCTGACGATCTCCCGCACGTCGGGTGGGCCGCTCCAGCTGATGGACCCCCCCGCGTATGAGGTGGTGGGGCGCCTGGACCCCGGTGAGCAGGTCGCCGAGCTCAACGAGGTTGAGGGCATGTACCAGCACGGGTCTGCGGTGTTGGGGTTCCGGTTGCGGCGCGGCGTCCTTCGGTTGCAGGTGCGTGTGGGCGGTTCGTCTGCGTCGCAAGTTGAGAACCGTGCGAGTGCGCTTGTGGCGGCGGTGCGGCAGTTGTCGTACACGGTCACCTATGTGAAGGATTCTGCGACCCACTCGTGGACGTGCCATCCGGCGTCGATCACGCTGGTTCGGGGCATGGATGCGGTTGATGTTACGAACCGGTCGGCGGTGTATGCGTTGACGATTCCGCGTCAGCCGATTCCTGAGCAGGGGGCGATCTGATGAGTGCTGTTGCCCCGGCGTTTCACGCAGTTGTTGTCCAGGCGCTGCTTGGCCCGGACCGTTCGCCTCTGGCCCCGGAGACGCTGTGGCTGGGCTGGTTGGACGCGGACGGTGAACTGATCGCGATGTCGGGCACGAGTGTCCCCCATGAGGTGTTCGGCGCCACGGAGTCGGGTGTGGAGAACGCTGACCCCGTGGACGCTGGCGTCGCAGGGTCGGGATGGGTGATCGCCGCGGTGGGCCTGTTCGCTGACCCGAACGGTGAAGAACTGTTCGTGACGGCGACCCTCGACGAGCCGCTCGAGCCCGATGACGAGGATGAGCTTGCGTTCGATGTTGGCGAGCTTGCGTTCGATTACGCGGGTGGGGAGTCGTCGGCGTGATCGCGCGGGGTTCCGTCGGGCCGATCACCGGTAGCGCAGCCGTCACGGTTGTTGACCCTGGTGACCCGGAGACCGACCCGTGGGTTGAGCCGGAGGCGCCTGAGCCGGAGCCAGGTGGTTCAGTTGAGCCGCCAGAACCGCCGGAGGCTCAGGACCCCCCTGTGGGTGTCCCGGACCCGGTGATCCCCCGCTACTCGGAGGTCATGCCGGAACCGACGTTGGGGGACGAGCGTCGCCCGGTGAACTGGACTCCCACGTCGGTGGTTCAGGGGCCTTGGGGTCGGTTGCAGGTGGTGGTTGAGGGTGAGGACATCACCTACTTCCGCGACACGCCCGTGCCGTTCCCGACGATCACCGAGGTTGAGCCGTTCGGGTATGCGGCCGCGACGATCCGTGTGCCCCGGTTGACGACGTTCAACAACTTGGGGTCGGGCTCCTTGTCGTGGTGCAAGGTTGGCGCGAATGTGCGTGTGCGCGTGAAGCGCATTGGTGCGTCGGGGTACGTCGACCTGTTCCGTGGGTTCGTTGAGTCGATCGCGGTCTCTCAGGACGATGCCGGGGTTGCTCTCGAGTGCACGGGCATGCTGTTCCAGGCCGACAAGATGGTGGCCCTGCCCGATCTTGCGCCGAGGTCGAGGGACGCGGGTCGCGTGATTGCTTCCCTGTTGAACAACGTTCCGGGGCGCCGGTACCTACGGATGGCGTCGGTGACGACGGGCATCAAGGCGTCGAGCGATGCGAGTTGGGGGCCGCTCCTTACGGGCGCCGTGCAACAGCTCTTGTCGACGATGGTGGATCGCAAGGGCCGCCAGTACACGGTCCGCCTGGACGGGCGGCGCCCGGTGCTGGAGCGGAAGAACACCACCTCTGTGGCGTGGTCGGTGCGCGTTGGTCAACGGGGTATTCGCGTTGACCTTGAGAGGGACGTGCTGCCGAATGTGATCTACGGGGAGGGTGTCCGCCCGGATGGTGGTCGGTGGCGGAACGCGAAGTACCCGAACTGGCGTCCTGACGACACGCCCGTGTTTCCGATGTCGCCGAGTCAGGCGATGCGGGTGGGGACGCGGGACTCGGACACGAACACTGGTTCGGGTGTGTCGGATTGGCAGGAGAAGGCGGGGCAGCCGGTCACTGGCCGGTATTCGCAGGATGATGCTGAGGCGTGTCGGGAGCTGCAGCGGCGTGCGGGGATTCAGGTTGATGGGACGGTTGGCCCGCAGACGTGGGCGGCGACGTTTGGCACCGGCGCGAACACGGGCACGCTGGATGGCGCGTTCGTTGCCCCGTTGACGGCGGCGTCGCGGGTGATGCCGCGCCTGTACGGGCCGGACGGGGACGACCTTGGCCCGAACCCGAACTTCAACCCGGATGCGCTGCGCGTCGAGGACGTGGTGGCGTTCGGGACGGGTGTAACTAAGAGTGAGGGCCGCAAGTGGGCACGCCGGATGCGCGCCAAGGACACTCCGGCGGGGTACTCGTCGAAGTCGTACCACGGGACGGTGCGGTTCGAGCTCGACCCGGCTGAGGGGCATCGGCTCGAGGTCGTGCGCGCGGGGTCGAATGGTGTGATCCGCGGTGTGGCCCGTGAAGACGTTCTTGTGCATGTGTCGCAGGTGACGATGACGCAGGGCAGCGCGGGCGGGATTGTGGTGACGGCCACGGTGGATACCGAGGCCCGTGATTACCTCCCACCACCCGACCGACAGGAGCAACGCCCGC
>CAZYSW010000698.1:0-2966 GCA_964650105.1 uncultured Nannocystaceae bacterium | reverse complement strand
CCCGACCCGGAGCGGTGCGAGGTGCAGGAGCCATCATGACCACCGAAGAGGGCTCGATACGCATGTCCATGGATGCGCGCGCACGAGCGGTGTGCGGCGCGATCGATGACCGGTTCGAGAGCGCACAGGTCCCTTGGCTGCGCACGCTGGTGAATCAACCGAGCCACAGCGGCGCCAAGGAGGACGTCGAGGCGGCGGCGTCGATCGTCGACGAGATGGCCGAGCGTTTGGGTCTCTCGCGAACGCTGCATCCCGACGCCGAGGGCCGCTTCGCCGCGCATCGGGTGTACGCCACGCCGGCCACGGCCGACGACGACACCAGCATCGCCCTGGTCGGTCACGTGGACACGGTGTTCCCTCGGAGCCTCGGTTTTCTCACCTTCGCGCGCGATGACGGTCCGCAGGGCCCCGAAACCGGGGATGTCGTTCGTGGCCCCGGGGTGGCGGACATGAAGTCCGGGCTGTCGGCGATCGTGTTCGCGCTCGCGGCGGTGCGGGACGTCCTCGGGGCCGACTACGGGGGGCTTCGTGTTCGGTTCGTCTGCAACACCGACGAGGAAGTCGGCTCACCGTCGAGTGCCGGGCTGTTTGCCGAGCTCGCCCCCCGCTTGTCGGAGGCGATGGTCTTCGAGCATGGCCGTGAGGGCGACCGCGTGGTGGTGTCGCGCAAAGGCGGGGCGACCTTCGTGCTGACCGCCCACGGGCGGGCGGCACACGCCGGCAATCGGCACGCCGACGGAGTGAACGCAATCGCCGCACTTGCCTACCAGATCCCTCGGATCGAGGCGCTCACCGATTATGCGCGCGAGGTCACGGTGAACGTCGGCCTCGTCGAGGGCGGAACGGCCAAGAACACGGTTCCGGACCGAGCCCGATGCACGATCGACGCACGATTCGCGCGCCAGACCGACGGCGAGTCGCTGGTGCGTGCGCTGGAGACGATGGCGCGCGAGGGGTTGGGCGACGAGGCGCCCCCGCGCTTGCGACAGGGGACGTTCGAGCTGGGGGGGCGAATCTCGCGGCCTCCCCTCGAGCCCACGGCGGCCTCGACCGCGCTCAGGTTGCGATACGAGGCCTGTGCTGGCGCCGTGGGGCTGGGCGCGGGCGAGGCCCCGCGACAGGGCGGCGGATCGGATGCGAATCTCCTGGCCGCTGCGGGCATCCCCACCATCGATGGTCTGGGGCCGTATGGCCAACACGCGCACGACGTACGAGAATGGGCCAGTCTCGAGAGCTTGAGGCGACGGACCAAGGCGCTGGCGATGTATCTGGCGAAAAGGGGCGAGGGGTGACCGAGCACGTGGTGGACAGCGACGACCCCGACCCTCGGTCGAGAGGTGATGACCGATGAGTGATGCGGATACCCTCGCGTTGCTCACCATCTTGCTGTGCCTTGCCGGGAGCATGTTCTTCTCCGGCAGCGAGACCGCGATCACCAGCATGGGCGAGCACCAGGCTCGCAAGATCCTGGAAGAGGGGGGACGGGACGCGAAGACCGTCGCCACCTGGGTGCGGAACCCGGTTCGTGTCCTCTCCACGATCCTGGTGGGAAACAACCTGGTCAACACGTTGGCCGGTGCGGTGGCGACGGCGATCGCCATTCGGCACCTGGGGGGCGGACGGTGGGGCGAGTACGCCGTGCCCATCGCCGTGTTCGTGACCACCGCCTTGCTGCTGGTGTTCGGGGAGATCCTACCCAAGGCGTTCGGCAAGCTGTACTCGCACCGCCTCGCCCTGCCGGTGCTGACCGTGCTCAACGTGCTCGGCAAGCTCCTGGCGCCCGTGACCTGGGTGCTCACCAAGATGACGAATCTGATGTTGTCGAAGGTGCAACCGGGCAGCAACGGGCAGAGGGTGACGTCCGACGACCTGGATTACCTGGTGCGGGTCGGGCAGCGCGAGGGCTCGATCCCCGCCGATCAGGCCGCGCTCTTGCGTGGCATCTTCCGGTTCGAGGACAAGATCGTCCGCGACATCATGGTGCCGCAGGACCGCGTGACCGCGGTCGACCTGACCTGGGATTTCGACCGCGTGGTGAAGGTCGCGCAGCAGTCGGGGCACAGCCGCATGCCGGTGTTCGAGGGCGACCTGGACCACATCAAGGGCGTGCTGCACATCAAGCAGCTCGTGGGCATGCCCCGCCGCGTCGACATCGCCCGCTGCATGCGACCCCCGATGTTCGTGAGCGACAGCCTCCTGATTTCGGACCTCCTGCAGCGCTTCAAGGAGCAGCGGGTCCACCTGGCCATCGTCGTCGACGACGGGGGCCACACGGTCGGCGTGGTGACGTTGGAGGACGTGCTTGAGCAGATCGTGGGCAAGATCTTCGACGAGAGCGACATTGCGCCGAGCTTCGTCAGCGATCAGGCGGGTGTGCACTACCTCGACGGCACCGCCAGCCTGACGCAGGTCGAGGAGCTGTTCGGCGTGGAGTTCGAGGAGATGGAAGGTGTGAGCAGCGTCGGCGACTTGCTGACCCAGCTCGCGGGCCAGATCCCGATCGGCGGTTCGGTCGTGGTCTACGAGGGCGTGCGCTTCAAGGTGCTCGCCGCCAACGATCGCCGCGTCATCCGGGTGAGCGTCGAGCAGGTGGAGATCGAGGACGAGGAAGAGGACTGACGCAGCCGACCGTTTCGCGACGGTCTCGACGGTGGAGCTAGGCCGAGGTGGCGAGCCAGCGAGCGAGGGCCCAGGTGGGGAAGATCTGGCGGTAGAGGGCGTAGTCCAGCACGGCGGTGTTGAAGAAGCAGCCGGTGGCGCACTCGGTCGGCCATGCCCCGTCGTCACCTTGACGATCGAGGAGGTACTCGATGCCACGCTCGATGACGTCGCGCTCGTGGGGAGCTGCCTCCAGGAGGGTGAGGAGCGCCCATCCGGTTTGGACCACCAGGCTGGGCTCTTCGGGGGGGAGCTGGATGTCCGCCTCCTCCAGCATGCCCAGGTAGCTCTCGCCCCAGCCGCCGTCG
>CAZYSW010000697.1:0-2967 GCA_964650105.1 uncultured Nannocystaceae bacterium | reverse complement strand
CACGGTCGATGGGCCGAGCGTCGGGGACCGTGTCCGGCGAGGCGAGCCTGGATCGCACGAAGCATCGAGAGCGTCGTCGGGCGGCCCGGCCCTGCCGCGGAAAAGGTCGATCGTCCGGGGCCGTGCCGGCGCGGCCCACCTCGACCAACCTGCGCCGGGGGCTCGGGTCCGCCAGCGTGCGACGAACCGGGCGCGAGACCGAGGCCGAGCCGACGGGGCTCACGCCAGGGTGCCGCGCCGATAGTCCAAGAACGCCTGCTCGAGCTCGCTGCGCGTGTTCATCACGAACGGTCCGTAGCGGGCCACCGGCTCACCAATGGGGCGACCCGCGACGACCAGGGCGCGCGCGGGGCCGCCGTGCGAGGCGAAACGCACCGCCTCCCCGTCGCGGTCGAGCACGACCGCGTGCGAGCGCTCGACGACCGTCGTCGTCTGGTCGGGGCCGTACACGGCGATGCTCCCCTCGTACGGGTACACGAACGCGTTGTGCCCCGCCGGCAGGACGTGGAAAAACTCCCGATCGGGCTCGAGTCGCACGTCGAGCAACTCCGGCGCCGTGAAACCGCCCTGAATCGGGCCGCGCACGCCCTCGACCGTGCCCGCCAGCACCCGCACCACGACCCCGTCTTCGAGCGTGACCTCCGGGATCTCTTCGGGTTGGATGTCCTGATACCGCGGCTCGGTCATCTTGTCCTTGGCCGGCAGGTTCACCCAGAGCTGAAAACCCCACATCAGCCCGTTTTCTTGCCTGGGCATCTCGGAGTGGATGATCCCGCGCCCGGCGGTCATCCACTGCGCGCTGCCCGAGCGCAGGTGGCCGGTGTTGCCCTTGCTGTCTTTGTGCTCCATCGATCCGGCGAGCATGATCGTCACCGTCTCGAAGCCGCGATGCGGATGCGATGGAAACCCGGCGATGTAGTCACCCGGGTCGTCCGAGCGGAACTCGTCGAGCATCAAGAACGGATCGACCATCGGCAGCGCGGGGGTGCCGAGGCTTCGCGCCAGGCGGACGCCCGCCCCGTCGGAGGTGGCCTGCGCCCGGACCACGCGGTGGGGTGTACGGACCTTCGGTTCGGCTTGCATGGGGGGCTCCTCGTCTCCGCGCGCTCGTCGTCGCCGTCGAGCCTACCGTGAGTCTGTTGACCACCGGCGATAACTGAGCTAGGACGAATATGACTGTTCCCAGACGAGAACAATCGTGGGGATGCGCGACCTCACCCAGCTCGAAGTCTTCGTCCGCGTCGGAGAGACGGGTAGCTTCACGGAGGCCGCGGACGCGCTCGGCGTATCCAAATCCTACGCCAGCCGGCAGATCAGCGCCCTCGAAGATCGGCTGGGCGCCCAGCTCCTGCACCGCACCACCCGCAAGGTCACGTTGACCGACGTCGGCGCGGTCTTCCACGAGCGCTGCGCGCGGATCCTGGCCGAGCTCGAGCACGCCGAGGCGGCCGTCACCAGCCTACACGAATCCCCGCGCGGCGAGCTTCGGCTCAGCGTGCCGATGTCGTTCGGCCTCGTGCACGTCGCCCCCGCCATCGCCGAGTTCGCCGCCCGTCATCCCGACCTGTCGGTCGACATCAGTTTCAGCGATCGCCGCGCCGATCTCCTCGACGAGGGCTTCGATCTCGCGGTGCGCATCGGGGTGCTCGACGATTCTTCGCTCATCGGTCGCAAGCTCGCGACCACCTCCGAGGTGGTGTGTGCGAGCCAGGCCTACCTCGATGCGTACCCTTCGATCGACAACCCCGAAGATCTTCGCCGCCACGACTGCCTCATCTACGCCTATCAGAGCACCGGACAGAACTGGCGCCTGGTCGGTCCGAGCGGGGAGGTCACCGTCCCGGTGCGCGGACGCTTCGTCGCCAACAACGGCGAGGCGCTGCTCGAGGCGGCACGGCACGGGCTCGGCGTCGCGTTCGCACCCGACTTCATGGTCGCCGAGGACCTCCGGCGGGGCTCGCTGAAACGGGTCTTGCCCGCCTGGCACCGACCGGCCGCCGTCTGGGCCCTGTACCCGCACAATCGCCACCTTTCGGCGAAGGTCCGCCTGTTCGTCGACTTCCTCGTCGAGCGTTTCGCCGCTCCCCCGTGGGCGGGGTCTGGCGAAGCGGGGCCATGAGCTCCGTAGGCGCTCGGGCGCCGGCCCTGGCGCTTGCAGCCCCCAGGGGGAGGCGTCAAGCTCCCAGGCAGTGCAGGGCACCGATGAGGCCTACATGGCCCATGCGCTTCGCATCGCCGAGGCAGCGGCGGATCGCGGAGACGTTCCGGTCGGGGCCCTCGTCGTGCTCGACGATCGCATCATCGGGGTCGGCGGCAATCGGCGAGAGATCGACGCCGACCCCACCGGACACGCCGAGATCGTCGCGCTGCGCGAAGCGTGTCGCACCGTCGGCCGCTGGCGCGTGGACGGGGCCACGCTGTACGTCACCCTCGAGCCCTGTCCCATGTGCGCCGGTGCGATCGTGAACACGCGGATCGCTCGTCTGGTGTACGGGGCCGACGATCCCAAGGCGGGCGCGGTGCGGACGCTGTATCGCATCTGCGACGACCCGCGCCTCAACCATCGCCTGGAGATCACCGCAGGCGTCCTCGCCGAGCCCAGTCGCGCGCTCTTACAGGCGTTCTTCCGCCGCGCGCGCCAGCGTGCACGCGTGGGCACCGGAGGGCGTCCATGATGGCCCGCGACGACGACGGCTCTCGTGGCCGCCCGCGCCCCTCGCCCGACGAGGAGGCGCAGATCATCTTGCGCCTCATGGCGCGGGAGCGCCTGAGCATCGACGACGCCGAGCCCGGACGGACCTGCTTTTTGTCCCACCTGGGCGCGCAGGGGAAGCTCGTGCCCGGCCCGTGGATCGCCCACCGCGATCTGCTGTACGCGCTGGCGTTGGCCAACCTCAACCCGGCGCAGCGCACCAGCCTGGCGCGTGCGGTCCTCGTCGAGCACGGGCGCGAGTTCGGCGTGGGGCG
>CAZYSW010000696.1:0-2969 GCA_964650105.1 uncultured Nannocystaceae bacterium | reverse complement strand
GATCGACGGAACGCGCGCAGCCAACCAACTGGTGTGGGACGAGGCGGTATGGGCGGACAACCTGCGCCGTCGCGCTCCCGACCTGGTGGTGCTCTCGTACGGCACCAACGAGTCGGTGGACACCGACGAGAGCCTCGAGACCTATCGCCAGTCCCTTCGAGAGGTGTTGACACGCCACCGCCGGGCGGCACCGGAGGCGAGCTGCCTGCTCTTGTTGCCCGCCGACTATCCGATCGTGACCGACGGTGGTGTCGAGCCGCGTCCGCGGCTTCTGGAGATCGTCGAAGCGCAGCGCGAGATCGGCCCCGAGCTGGGGTGCGACGTCTGGGACGGCATGGCGTTCATGGGCGGACCGGGCTCGATGGCGCAATGGGTGAGCGCCGAGCCGCCGCTGGCACGCGACGACTACCTTCACTTCAACCGCCGCGGCGCGGCTCGCAAGGCGCAGGCCCTGGCGGATGCGCTGATGCTCGGCTACGACGCCGCGTCCATGTCCGCGTCGCCCTGAACGTCCGTCGATGCTCCGATGCCTCGCGTCGGACGTGGGTCCGACCGTCCGACCCGGACGGTGGCCCCCGAAGCGATGCGCTCGTGCACGGCGCCTCGGCGGACCGGGGGCGAGCAGGTGCCGGGGCCTGCTATGCTCCCGCTGCGAACGCCGTGAACGATTTCGTCCTCTGCGATTTTCCCCCGACCGACCGTGCTGCGTGGGCCGCGGCCGTGGAGCGGGCCACCGGGGTGCCGCCGGAGCACTTCCGCAGCCGACCCGAGCGCGCCCTGGTGGTCGAGCCCATCTACGTCCCCGCCGACGCGCCGACGCTGCCTTTGGCGCCGCGTCCCGCGACGCCGTGGACGACGGCGCAGGCGTACGCGATGCGCGATCCCTCCCGTGTCGCCGCGGCGCTGTCGGAGGATCGACGGTGCGGGCTGGAGGCGGCGTGGCTGCGCCTGTCGCCGGCGATCCGCACGGCGAACCTCGGTCGTCACGCGGCGGCGAGCCCCGGAATCGAGCTCCACACGCTGCGAGACGTCGAGGTTCTGCTCGAGCACGCTCGTGCCGGGGTGCGGCTGCGCGTGGTCGCCGGGGCCGGCGTGCTGCCGGTCCTGACCGCCTGTGCGACCGCTGCCCGGGGGCGCCCCCTCGGCGAGACGTGGGTGCTCGGTGATCCCCTCGGCGCGGTGGTGGAGCTGGGGCCCTTGGGGATCGCGATGGAGGACGCCCTCGCCCATCTGGTCGAGGCGACGGCCTGGGCGGCCCGCGAGGCGCCGACGATCAGGACCATCGTGGCCTCCGGGCTCGGCTACCACGACGCGGGGGCCAGCGCGGTGGTGGAGCTCGCGGCCGTCGTCGCGACCGGCGTCGCCTACCTCCGCGCGGCGATCGATCGCGGGCTGTCGGCCGACGCGGTGGTGCCCCGGATGGTGCTGCGCTTCGGGGTCGGCAGCGACGTGTTCATCGAGCTCGCCAAGCTCCGCGCGGCCCGTTGGTTGTGGACGCGGGTCGCCCGACGGTGCGGCGCGTCGCCGGGTCGGGAGGCGACCTGGATCGCGGTCCGGGGCGGATGGCGAGATCGATCGCGACACGACCCGTGGGTGAATCAGCTTCGCGCCACGGTGGAGACGTTCGCCGCCGTGGCGGGTGGGGCCGACGAGATCGCGGTTCAGCCCTACGACGAACCGATCCGTCCGCCGACCCGCGACGCCCGGCGCTGGGCGTTGGGCATCCAGCACGTGCTGCGCGAGGAGTCGTCGCTCGACAAGGTGGGCGATCCGGCGGCGGGCAGCGGGTACGTCGAGGCGCTCACACGTCGGATCGCCGAGGAGGCGTGGACGCTGGTGCGCGAGATCGAGGCCGCCGGGGGCATGCCCGAGGCGCTGCGGCGCGGTCGGGTGCAGGCGTGGGTTCGCGAGGACCGAGCGCGACGGCGAGCCGAGCTGGCGCGCGGTAAGGCGGTGCTCACCGGGACGAGCGCGTTCGTCGACCTCGACGAGCCGCCGGTCGAGCTCGGTGACGATCCGGCGCCCCCCGTCCCCGGCGAGGTCGAGCCCGCCGCGGTGCAACGGCGCGCGACGGCGTTCGACACCGCTCACGCGGCATTCGAGCAGGGCGCGACGCTGGACGCCGTGCTCGGTGCGCTCGGCGGACGTGGGGGGGAGGCGGTCGAGACCCTCGATCTCGAGCGGCTCGCCGCGCCCTTCGAGCAGCTTCGCGCCCGCGCGGATCGATACCGCCGACGCATCGGGACGCGACCGACCGCGATCGTCGGCGTGGTGGGATCGACGGCCGACGAACGCGAGCACGTGGGTTGGGTTCGCGCGCGGCTGCACGCGGCGGGCTTCGAGGTGCAGACGACCGCGGCCGAGGGGATGGAACAGGCCGTCGCGCAGGCGAACGCGAAGGTGGCCGTGGTGTGCGGGAGCACGCCGCGGGTGTCGGAGCGCGCCGCCGATCTGGCCCCGACCCTGCGGGGTGCGGGCGCCCGGGCGGTCGTGCTCGCGAGCGACTCCCCCGAGGCGCCGCCCGCCGGCGTGACGCAGGTGCTGGGGCGCGCCGCGGAGGTGCTCGAGGTGCTCGCGTCGCTGCAGGACGCTGCGGAGGTGGATCGATGAGCGGCTTGCCGTCGTTGGACGAGGTCTCGTTCGAGGCGCTGGTGGACGCGCCCGACGACGCGGCGCCCCCCGAGCCGTCGACGTCGATGGAGACGCCCGAGGGCATCGAGCTTCGCTCGTTCTACGGCCCGGCCGACCTCCGAAGTGTCGAGCACACCCGGACCATGCCGGGGATCGCCCCGTTCGTGCGCGGACCGTACCCCACGATGTACCTGCAGCGCCCCTGGACGATCCGTCAGTACGCCGGCTTCTCGACCGCCGAGGAGAGCAACGCGTTCTACCGCCGCAACCTCGCGGCCGGGCAAAAGGGACTGTCGGTGGCCTTCGATCTGGCGACCCACCGCGGCTACGACTCCGAC
>CAZYSW010000695.1:0-2970 GCA_964650105.1 uncultured Nannocystaceae bacterium | reverse complement strand
TTTTTCGGCCTCCTCGACGCTGTCGGCGGTCTCCGGGGCGAACCGCTCGGGGATGTACTCGAACATGAAGCGCTTGCCATCCTTGTTCAGCAAGACGCCACCTTCCCCGCGCACACCTTCCGTCACGAGCGTTCCTCGCACCGACGGGGGCCACACCATGCCGGTCGGATGGAACTGCGTGAACTCGAGGTCCATGAGCTCGGCCCCGGCCTCATAGGCCATGGCGTGGCCGTCGCCGGTGTACTCCCAGGAGTTCGAGGTCACCTTCCAGGCGCGCCCGCCCCCGCCCGTGGCCAGGATGACGGCCGGCGCCCGGAAGATCACGAACCGACCCGTCTCGCGCCAGTACGCGCAGACCCCGGCGATTCGATCGCCGTCCTTGAGGAGCTGCAGGGCGGTGCATTCCATGTGGAAGTCGATGCCCCGGTGCACCCCCGCGTCCTGCAGGGTCCGGATCAGCTCCAGACCGGTGCGGTCTCCGACGTGGGCGAGTCGGGGATAGCGGTGACCGCCGAAATTGCGCTGGCTGATCAGCCCGTCTTTGGTCCGGTCGAAGACGGCCCCCCACTCTTCGAGCTCGCGCACGCGCGCCGGGGCCTGCTTGGCGTGCAACTCGGCCATCCGCCACACGTTGAGGAACTTCCCCCCGCGCATGGTGTCGCGGAAGTGGATCTTCCAGTTGTCGCGCTTGTCGGCATTGCCCATCGCCGCCGCCATGCCGCCCTCGGCCATGACGGTGTGCGCCTTGCCGAGGAGGCTCTTGGAGAGCACGCCGGTGTTGAGGCCTTGCGCGCTGCACTCGATGGCCGCACGAAGGCCCGCCCCGCCGGCGCCGATGATGACCACGTCGTGGTGGATGGTTTGAATTTCCGAGACGTCCATGGCTGAGGCGTCCAGTGCGTTACCAGGTGTTGAGATCCTCGATGATGCCCATCGAGACCAGTCGCACGTACACGTCCGTCAATGCGACCCAAAGGAGGCTGGCCCAGGCGAACTGCATGTGCCGTTCGTTGAACCAGGTGGCGCGGCGCCAGGTGGTGTACTGCAAGGTCTGCTGGCCGCAGGACATGCAGTCGTTGCCACCGCCGACCAGGTGTCGGAACGAATGACACCCGAACGTGTAGCCGGCGATCAGAATGGCGTTGATGGTGAGGACGATGCTGCCCACGCCGATGCCGAATTTGCCGTCCTTCCAAAACGAAGCGACGGCATCGTAGGAGAGGAACACGACGAACAGAAGCGCGAAGTAGAGCGCGTAGCGGTGGAGGTTCTGGAAGACGAACAACCCGCGCTCACCGCGATAGGGCCGCTTGCCCGCCGCGATCGGCACCACCGCACACCCGGGGGGCGAACCCGCGAAGGATCGGTAGTAGGCCTTGCGGTAGTAGTAGCAGGTGAAGCGAAAGGCCAGCGGAAACAGGAGGATCAGGATGGCGGGCGACGGTGGAACGAAGTCGGGCCACCACGTGGGCCACTCGCCGAACCACCCATGGAACCCGCCGATGGGGGGAGAACCGGGTGCGCTGGTGTCGATGAACAGGCACGGGGAGTAAAACGGGCTGAGGTAGGGCTCGGCCCAGTAGTGCTCCGCCTGGAACAGCGCCCAGTTGGCGTACACGATGAACCCCGACAGTACTGCGAACGTCAGCGTCGGACCCGCCCACCAGGGATCGTTTCGGACCGTGGCGGCCGCACCCTCGGGGTGTCCTCCTATGACGGGCAGGTGTGTGGCCATCGACGTCCTTCCCTGCTGCGGCAAAACCGCGCGAGGCCGACCGGATACTACGTTCACCGAGCCTCCTGGGGCAAGCCGCCCCGGCGCTGCGGCCTCCCTACGGCACGCCACGACCGCTGCCCCCCGAGATCGCGTCGTCGGTTCGGGGGCCCCGGCGGCGCCGCTGGATTCGGGTGCGCCCGCAGGGTATCGACCCTGCGTGAGCGAACCGTCGCGCATCGAGGCCGCGGCATTCGAGCGACTCATCGCCGAGCAGATGGGGGTGGGGGCCGCCTTCCGCTTCGAGATCGAAGAGCTGGTTCGCGGAAGGGCGATCGTGCGGCTCGACCACGATGCCGCGTTCGTGCGGCCTGGTGGAACGATCAGTGGCCCGACGCTGTTCACCCTCGCCGACCTGACGCTGTACGCGGCGGTGCTCAGCGAGGTCGGCGACGTGCCCTTGGCGGTCACGACGGACATGAGCATCCATTTCCTGCGACGTCCACCGCCGGGTCCGCTCCGCGCTCGTGGCGTGCTGCTGAAGGCCGGTAGTAAGTTGGTGTGCGGCCAGATCGAGATCGAAGACCGAAGCGGCGCTTTGTGTTGCCACGCGGTCGGCACGTACGCCGTTCCGTCGGCCCGAGCGCGGCGCCTCGATCCGTAGAGCTCGCGACCGGCGGTCCGTGAAGGGCCGATTCTTCGACCGGCCCGGCGATCCGCTGCGGGCGCGACGGCAGGGAACGCTCCGACGTCGTCGGTTCCGCCGCGCCTCACCGCACGCGCAACGCCGACGGCGATCGCGGTCCGAATCGATCGAACGATGGTGCTTTTTTTCGCGCGCCCCGGTGGCCGGTGTTGCATAGGCTGACGACGAGAGGACGAGGAGCAGCCCATGGCCAAGCGCGTGCAGGAGATCATGAATCACGAGCTGTTCACCGTTTCGCCCGACGAGCGCGTCGAGGCCGTCCGTGGATGGCTCACGGCGCTGGGCGTGACGGCGGCGCCGGTGATCGACGACCAGCGACGACCGATCGGGTTCGTGTCGCTGCGCGACGTCGTCAACGCGCCCGAGGACGACCACGTGCACCTCCACATGAGCGCGCCCGCCCACGGTCTCCCGGCGACCGCCGACATCGAAGAGGCGGCCTCGATGATGGCCGAGTTCGATCACCACCACCTGGTGTGCCTCGACGATGCAGGCCGCGCGATCGGGTTCGTGGGCTCGCTCGACGTGATCCGCGGGTTGATCGGCGCGC
>CAZYSW010000694.1:0-2979 GCA_964650105.1 uncultured Nannocystaceae bacterium | reverse complement strand
AACACGCGATAGACGAGCTCGGTCCCCTCCCAGAACAGATGGTTCCGGAAGAAGATGTTGTTCATGAGGAAGAAGGTGAGGACGCCCATGGTGCGCGTCCAAAACCCGATCATGAACAAGAAGGCGCACAGCTCGAAGGCAATCAGGTGCGCCCAAAAGAAGCCCGGCGTGTCCCAAAAGTAGAGCAGCGAGTACTTGGGCCCCTTGAGAAACTCCAAGACGGCGTAAGCGTCGAAGAAACCCCAGGGTTCGTCGTCGGTGAAACCGTCGCCGAAGCCGGCGAACTGACCGGATGCGTGCACCTGCCTCGCGACGTCGGCCGTGAAGATGCCCTCGTCGGTGAACAGGAAGTGGAAGTACTCCCACAGGTCGTTGACGTTGCAGATGACGAAGAACCCGAAGACGATGCGGTACAGACCGATCGACCGGGGATCCTCGGCCGTCAGCCACCAGCGGCGCCACCACTCGCCGTTGAGGATGAACAGGGAGACCACGGCGACCGCCCCGAGCAGCATCAGCCAGCCGACCTGGGGTGAAAGGGCCAGGGCCTCCTGGTTGGGGACCTTGTCGTCGAAGAAGTACAGCGCGCTCAACGCCCCGCCGTGAACGAGGGTTGCGTCGAGGTTTCGACCGAGCTCCAAGCCAAGCATGTGAGGCGTGAGTCTCCCGCTGGTGCCGTTTCGGTTCAAGTCGAGCGGAGCCGCCCTCCGAGCGCCGAACACCCCACTCTGGACGGCTTAGACCCGCGACGCGAGGACCGGCGCAGGCTCCCCCGCGAGGTCTGGTCGCTCGCGTCGTGACCTTCCCTAGGGGCAGTTTTTTCGCTCCCCGTTCATCGTGCGCCGAGACCAAGGTGAAACGGACCGATCCCTGTGCGCACCCGCGGGCGCGCCGTGACCGCGCGTTGAAACGGGCCGGTGCCCGGGCTTACGTTCGACGTCGTCGATGAGTGACCAAGGAGGCCCAACCGAGCCAGCGGCGGGCCCCGGCAGGGCCGAGGACGGCCTCGGTCCCGCGGATTCGGTCACGGCTTCGCAGTCGTTCGTCGTGGGGCGACGCCCCGACCTGTCGGGGACCGGCTTCTACAAACCGCTCCGCGCCGTGGGTCGCCTCGAGCGGCTGTGGGCCACGCTCGGATTGATGCTCGGGCGCCGTCTCGCGATGGTGATCCGGGACGACCACGTCTACCTCATCTTGATGGCGGCGGTGGTGGGCATCACCGCAGGTGGAGCCGCGGGTCTTTTGATGTGGTGGATCCGGCACGCCGTGAGCCTGTTCCCGCAGCCCGACGAGGAGCACATGGCGATCCGCTGGGCCTTCGTGGTGCTGGTCCCGGTCGCCGGCGGTCTGTTGGCGGGTGGCCTGCGCCTGGCGGCGGCGCGGTTGCTCGCGTCGAAGCCCGTCGAGGGGGTCCCCGGCGTGATCACGGCCATCGCTCAGCGGGGGGGCACCGTGCGGGGGCGCGGCGCCGTGGTCACCGGGCTCGGCACCGGCGTCACGATCGGGAGCGGTGGGTCGTGCGGTCACGAAGGTCCCTCGGTGGCCATCGGCGCGGCGGTGGGAAGCGTGGTGGCGCGGTTCTTCGGCCTTCGGCAGCGCCGCCACCTGTCTCTGGTCGGAGCCGGTTGCGCCGGCGGTCTCGCGGCCGCGTTCAACGCTCCGCTGGCGGGGGTCATCTTCACGGTCGAGCTCGTGTTCGGCGGGGCGATCGGCGGCAACGTCGGCACCATGTCGGTGTTCATCCCGCTCATCGTGGCTGCGGTCGCGGGCACCTTCACCTCGCATGCGATCCAGGGCGACCAGCTCGTGTTCGACATCGCGCCCCACGACGCGGTGTCGGTGACCGAGCTCGGCTTCTACGTGACGATGGCCGCGCTCGCGGGGCTGCTCGGAAGCGTGATGGGGCGGATGATCGTGGAAGCGACGACCCGCTTCGAGAACGCGAGGCTGCCCGAGTGGCTCAAGCCGGCCGTGGGCGCGCTGGGCGTGGGCATCCTGGCGGCGATCTTTTCCAACGAGCTGCTCGGGGCGGGGCACTCCACGGTCGCCCGCGCGTTGCAAGGCGAGCTCGCCTGGCAGATCGCGTTGATCCTGCTCGGTCTGAAGATGGTCACGACGGCGTTGACCATCGGCAGCGGAGGCTACGGCGGAGCGTTCATGCCTTCGCTGTACGTCGGCGCTTGCCTGGGGACGCTGGTGGGGACCGTGGCGGGGCTGGTCCTCGGTGGGGACGCGCAGGAGCCCAGCGCGTACGCGTTGGTCGGCAGGGGAGCGATCTTCGCCGCGATGATGCACGCCCCGTTGACGCCGATCGTGATGCTGTTCGAGCTCACGCACGACTACGCGATCATCCTGCCGCTGATGCTGGCGTGCATCCTTTCGGTCGTGGTGGCGCGGCGGATCAATCCGCGCAGCCTCTACAAGTTGGTGCTCGAGCAGCGCGGGGTCCTGCTGCAGAGCGAGGCCGAGGGCGAGGTCATGAAGCGCGGTTTGGTGAAGGACCTCATGTTGCCACCGCCCCGCGTGCTCACCCTCGATGCCGGGCTCGAGGAGATCCGCCGCGCGACGCTCGACGCCGACCTGCGGTCGACCTTCGTGGTCGAGGCGGAGGGGCGTGTGGTCGGGTTCATCAACGGCAACCAGCTCGCCAAGCGAATGCTCGAAGGAGAGATCCATCCCGGCTCGACGGCGCGCGATCTGATGGGGCAGAGCCGGCTGACGCTCTTGTACCCCTCCGACACCCTCGCGGGTGCGATCTTGGCCTTTGCGCGCAGCGATCAGGAGGTGCTCCCGGTCGTGGATCGCGAGCGGCGGCTGGAAGGGATCCTGCGCCGCAGCGAGGTGCTCGCGCACTACAGCGACAAGGTGCTCGGCCAGCAAGAGGAGGTCGTCCGCGTACACTCGGACGAAGCGGGACCCGATCAGGAGGTCGTGCTCGGCAAGGGCCTCATCTTGGAGCGTATCGTCGTGGGGCGGGCC
>CAZYSW010000693.1:0-2986 GCA_964650105.1 uncultured Nannocystaceae bacterium | reverse complement strand
GCGAAGCTGCGGCGAGCTCCGTGCCCGCCGGCTCGAGCTCGTCGGCCAAAGCCGACAGCGCCGACGCACAGCGCTCACAGGCGCCGCCGGCGGCCGCCGAGTCGATGGCATCGAGCAGGCGCGTCGTCTCGACGACGATCCATTCCGGATCGGCACGCCACGGCGCACGCCTGTGGGTTGCGTCGCGGATGCGGGCCAGGGCGAACCGGATGGTCCGCAAGACGGCGCGCTGGCGCACGTCGAGCATGCGCTCGTCGATGTCCGCGGCCGTCGTCCACGCCGCATCCGCGGGGTCGCGGATCGTCTGGAGCCGTCCCGCGGTCACCGGGGTCGGGGACAGCTCGCCGTGGCCGATGTCCGCGGCCGCGATGGGGTCGGCCGCGAGGAGGGCCCGCTCGGCCAGCCCGAGCAGCTCGGCGAACGCCTTGCGGTGCGCCTCCTGTCGCATCGCGCTCGGCGTCGTCGTGGGTTTCGCCGCGCCCGCATCGGACGTGCCGTCCGTCGAGGGCGCGGTCGCGTCGGGGCAGCCCGCCAAGAGCCCGAGCCCGAGGACGACCGCACCGCTTCTGCGAGGCATCACCCCAGACCGGGAGCAGGGAAGGGGGCCAAGAACTCCTTCACTTTGCCGCGCAGCCGCGCCGCGAACGATTCGTCGACCTCGCCGTCGTGGACGGCCGCCTCCCGGATCCCTTCGTCGATGAGCGCCGCGACGGTGTCCATGTGCTCGGTCTTCAGGCCCCGAGAGGTGAGCGACGGAACCCCCAGGCGGATGCCCGACGGGTCGAACGGCTTGCGCGGATCGAAGGGAATGGCGTTGCCGTTCAGCTCGATCCCGCACCGGTTGAGGGCCGACGCCGCCTTTCGTCCCGAGATCCCACGGTTCGTCAGGTCGACGAGGACGAGGTGATTGTCGGTCCCCCCGGTGACCAGCACGTAGTCGCGCGCCAGCAGAGCCTCGGCGAGGGCCTTCGCGTTGGCCACGATCTGCGCGGCGTACTCCTTGAATTCGGGGCGGAGCGCCTCGCCGAACGCAACGGCCTTGGCGGCGGTGGTGTGGTTGTGGGGCCCGCCCTGCAATCCGGGGAACACCGCCCGATCGATGGCCTTGGCGTGGACCTCTCGGCACAGCACCAGGCCGCCTCGAGGGCCGCGCAAGGTCTTGTGGGTCGTGGTCGTGACCGCGGCACAGTGGGGCACCGGATTGGGATGGACGCCGCCGGCCACCAGCCCCGCGACGTGGGCGATGTCGGCGACGAGGTGGGCGCCGACCTCGTCCGCGATCGCGGCGAAGGCTTCGAAGTCCAGGACGCGGGGATACGCCGAATGCCCGACCCAGATGAGCCGCGGGCGATGCTGACGTGCGAGGTCGCGGACCTGGTCCATGTCGATCCGGTGATCCTCGCGGCGCACCCCGTACTGGACCGACTTGTAATAGATGCCGGTCGCCGAGACCTTCCACCCGTGCGTGAGGTGGCCTCCGGCGGGCAGCGCGAGGCCCATCGTCACGTCGCCGGGCTCGCACAGCGCCAGGAGCACGGCGAGGTTGGCGGGTGAGCCGCTGTAGGGCTGGACGTTGGCGTGCTCGGCTCCGAAGATCTTCTTCGCCCGCTCGATGGCCAGGTTTTCGAGCGGGTCGATGAAGTCCATGCCCTCGTAGTACCGCTTGCCCGGGTAGCCCTCGGCGTACTTGTTGGTCAGGCTGGCGGCGTAGTTCTCGCTGGCGATGAGGCGCAGGCTCTCGCGTTGGCGCTGGTCCTCGCCCTGGATGAGGGCATAGACGTCGGGATCGGCCTCGGCGAGCCGTGGGTCGCGGATGGGCGGCATGGCCCGAGTGTTCGCGTGGCAACCGGCGAAGTCAATCGACCCCGCACGCGGGGCCCCGCCGGGCGCCCCGGGCCCGCACGCGAGACCGTTACGCTATGCTCCACCGTCGTGACGCCGCTTCAGCCTGCCCGCGCGGTGCTGGCGGATCCGGCTGCGGGCTGGAAGCTGCATCCGGTCTGGGCCGAGGTCCTGTGCGACGCCGAGACGCCCGTGGCCGCGTTCGGGCGGCTGCGTGAGATCGCCGACGCACCCTTTCTGCTCGAGAGCGTGGTGGGCGGCGAGCGATGGGCGCGCTACAGCTTCATCGGGCTGGGTCATCGCGCCCGCGTCGAGGCGAGGTGGAAAGACGACGCGCTGCAGGTGGACGTCGAGCCCGGGCCGGGGTTTTCGCTGCCCGCAGGGCTCGCCGGCGGTCGGGGGCTGGCGGCGATTCGCCGGGTCCTTGCCGCCTTCGAGGCCGTCCCGGCCGCCGGGCTTCCCCGGTTTTGGGGAGGGCTGGTCGGGGTGTGGGGGCACGATTTCGTCCGGGCCATCGAGCACCTGCCCCCGCCGTCCGACCGGCCGGCGTCGGACCTGCCAGCGCTCGAGCTGCTGGCCACCGACACGCTGGTGATCTTCGACAACCTCACCCAGCAGGTGAAGGTGGTGGCCACGGTCTGCCCTGCGGCCGACGGCGGCGCCGAGGTGGCCTACGATCGCGCCGCCGAGCGCATCGCGAGGGTCTGCGAGGCGCTGCGGACCCGTGGACGCGGGCTCGCCCCGCTTCGGCTTCGACCCGACGTCGCGTTCGAGGCCGAGCCGGCCCGACCGTGGACGCGAGCGAGACACCTCGAGGCCGTCGCACGGGCCCGCGAGCACATCACCGCGGGCGACGTGTTTCAGGTCGTCCTCTCGCAGGGGTTCGAGGTCCCGCGGGCGGATCTCGACCTGCTCGACGTCTACAGGATCCTGCGGGTGACCAACCCGGCGCCCTACATGTACCTGATGAATCTTTCGGCGACGTTGCTGGGCGCGTCCCCGGAGGTCCTGGTCCGGGTCGATCGCGACACCCGGGAGGTCACCGTGCGCCCCATCGCCGGCACCCGCCCGCGCGGGCGGACCGAGGAAGAGGATCACGCGCTGGAGAAGGAGCTTCTGTCCGATGCGAAGGAGCGGGCCGAGC
>CAZYSW010000692.1:0-2990 GCA_964650105.1 uncultured Nannocystaceae bacterium | reverse complement strand
GTCGTACGCCGCCCGGGCAGCCACTACTACGAGGAAATCACCTGGGATGACGCTTTCGAGCTGATCGGGTCGCAGCTCCGCGCCCTCGACGACCCCGACCGCGCGATCTTCTATACCTCCGGGCGAACGAGCAACGAAGCGGCCTTTCTCTACCAACTGTTCGTGCGCAGGTTCGGAACGAACAACATGCCTGACTGCTCGAACATGTGCCACGAGTCGAGCGGTACGGGCCTCAGCCAGGTCATCGGCATCGGCAAAGGCACGGTACTGCTCGAGGACTTCTCGAAAGCGCAGGCCATCTTCGTCATCGGCCAGAACCCCGGCACGAATCACCCGCGCATGCTCTCGGCGCTCCGCGAAGCCAAGCTCAACGGCTGCCGCATCGTGACCATCAATCCCTTACGAGAGGCCGGCCTGGTGCGGTTCAAGCACCCCCAGAAGGTCGACGACATGCTCGGCTCGGGCGTGGAGATCTCCGACGTGTACCTGCAGGTCCGCGTCGGCGGGGACATCGCGCTGCTCAAAGGGATGATGAAGGCGATGTTGGCGGAGGAGCGGCGTCGTCCGGGCCGAGTCTTCGATCATGCCTTCATCGAACGATACACGGTCGGCTTCGACGCGCTCGTCGAGGACCTGGATGCGACCTCGTGGGAGGCGATCGTCTCGGGAAGCGGCGTCCTGCGCGAGGACATCGAGCGCGCCGCAGAGATCGCCATCAACTCCCGCGCGACGATCGCCTGCTGGGCGATGGGGATCACCCAGCACAAGCACGGGGTCGCGAACGTGCAGTCCATCGTCAACTTCCTCCTCCTGCAAGGGAACATCGGCAAGGCCGGCGCGGGAGCGTGCCCGGTGCGCGGGCACAGCAACGTGCAAGGGGACCGCACGGTCGGAATCTGGGAGAAGCTGCCCAAATGGGCCACCCGTCTCGGCGGCGCGTTCGGGTTCGATCCACCACGAAAGGAAGGATTGGACACCGTCGGTGCCATCAAGGCCATGTACGAGGGCCGCGCGGACGTGTTCTTCGCGCTCGGCGGCAACTTCCTGTCTGCGACCCCCGACACCGAGTTGACGGCGGCCGCGCTCCGCAAGTGCCGACTCACCGTCCACGTGTCCACGAAGCTCAACCGAGCTCACCTCGTGACCGGCGAGATCGGGCTGATCCTGCCTTGCCTCGGCCGCACCGAGCGCGACGTGCAAGGCGGCCGACGACAGTTCGTGACGGTCGAGAACTCCATGGGGATCGTCCACATGTCCGAAGGCACCCTCTCTCCGGCCTCGGACGCCCTGCTCAGCGAGCCCCAGATCGTCGCGCGTCTGGCGATCGCGACGTTGGGTCCGGACTCGGGCATCGACTGGGCCTGGCTGGCCGAGGACTACGATCGCATTCGCGACCGCATCGCGGCCATCGTCCCCGGCTTCGAAGGGTACAACGAACGCGTCCGAAAGCCCGGCGGCTTCGCCCTCCCCAATGGACCCCGAGAGCGCCGTTTCGACACGCCCGACGGCAAGGCACACTTCACGGTGCATCCGATCCCCGATCTCGACCTCGCTCCGGGTCAGCTCTGGATGACGACCATCCGCACACACGACCAGTTCAACACCACGATCTACGGCCTCGACGATCGCTACCGCGGCATCTACGGCCATCGCAGGGTCGTGCTCATGCATCCCGACGACATCCGCGATCGTGGCCTCGCAGCGGGGCAGAAGGTCACCCTCGTGTCTCATTTTCGTGGACAGACCCGGCGTGCGCCGCAGTTCGTCGTCGTCCCCCACGAGATCCCTCGAGGTAACGTCGCGACCTATTTTCCCGAGGCCAACGCCCTGGTTCCGGTCGACAGCTTTGCCGACGGAAGCCGTACGCCGACCTCGAAAGCCGTCGCCATCACCGTGCACGCCGAATGATGAAGACAAACTGGATGAAGGCTCGGGTTTGTGTCCTTGCGCTCGGGCTCGGCCTGGGATGCGGCGACGATGCGTCCGCCGTCGACGGGCCGGAGACCGACACCGAGGCCACCGAGACGGAGGCCTCCGGCGACGGGCCCTCTTCCAGCGCCTCGAGCAGTTCCACCGACGAAACGGGTGGGGTGCTGGAGGCCCATGCCGAAGTGCAGCACTTCGCGACGCAACCGATGGTCGTCGACGTCACGGTCAGCGCCAACGAGCCTTTGGCCAGCGTCACGCTCCAGCACACCAGCGACCCGGGCGTCGTGGTGAGCAGCGAGCCGAGCGACGAGCCTACGGTCCGGCGATTTCGCGTCCGCGGCCTCGCCCCCGACACCGAGCACACGCTGGAATGGGTCGCGACGGCTGAGGACGGGGACGTCGCACAGGACGTGCTGACATTTCACACGGGGGCGCCGCTGCCTGGCTTTCTGCCCACCGTCGAGGTGGAGCAGGCGCCCGACCGCACGCCCGAGAACGTCTATCGGCTGGTCGACATGGCCCCATTCCCGTTCGGAGACGCCGCCGGAGTGTTCATGCTCGACAACTCCGGCGTCACGCGCTGGTACATGGGAGGGCTGAACACCGTGCAGGGCCCCGAGGCGATCTGGGCCGCCGCGAAGCTCCTCGACGACGGGTCGGTCCTGTACCTGCAAGGGCACACCATCATCATCATCGACGAGCTGGGCAACCGCACGCTCGAGCTGTCCGCGAAGGACCTCGGCCTTCCGGGCATGCACCACGAGATCCTCGAGCTGCCCGACGGAAACCTGCTCGTGCTCTCGTTCAGCTACCGCGACGTCGACTATCCCGTCGAGGGGACGCAGCATGTCGCCGGCGACATCATCGTGGAGCTGACGCGCGAGGGCGACATCGTATGGACGTGGGACACCTTCGATCACCTCGATCCGTTGCGGACTCGGGCGGGCTTCGAGTTGCCGATCCTGGACCCCGACACCGGACAGGAATCGCGGGACTGGACCCATGCCAACGGTATCGAGGTGTCGCCGGACCAGAAGAGCCTCCTGGTCTCGCTGCGCCAC
>CAZYSW010000691.1:0-2992 GCA_964650105.1 uncultured Nannocystaceae bacterium | reverse complement strand
TGGGCGGCGATTTCAACGCCTACCGTGAGAACAATGGCGCGCCGGTGGAAAGCGTCGACGACGCGAACTACGATAACCTCTGTCCAAACGCCCTGGAGTACCCGGGAAGCTCGTCAGACTTCTACGTCTACCGGCCGGCCGGAGGAGGCAGCTCATGGCCCGGCGGCGGCCAGCAGCAGTTTCCGCTGCTTGTCTTCTCCCCGCCCAACGGCGGCAACCCGGTCGACGACGTCACGGGCGAGCACCTCTATCCTTGGTTCGACCGGCTCGCCGCCGAAGGCTTTATCGTCGTGGCCATACAAGCGTTGCCGGGCCAGACCATCAGCCAGCGCGCAGCGTTCGCATCATGCGCCATCGATTGGGCGCGAAATGAGTGGGAGCACGCCGACCGCCCGAACTGTGATTTAGCTCTCATGGGTCATTCCCGCGGAGGTGGCGCCGTACATAGTCTCGCCCAGCCTCTGGTTTCCGGCGAGGGAGGACTTCGTGCCGTCATCGGGATCGCGCCGGCGCAGACGGACGGCATCGACGAGGTGGGGCCGGTCTCTACGGCCTTCACGGTACCTTACTTCTTGCTCGGCGGTGGGAACGACGAGGACCCCACAGGGCATTTCTCGCTGCTGTTCGACATGATGGGCCCCGAAGATCCACCATCGACGACGCTGTCGACGTCCGACAAGGCCGGGTTCTATTTGTATGACGCGCCCCACTGGGTCTACGGGGGCAAAGATCCCGCGAGCCTGGGCTCGACCTACAACGACGTCAACATCGCGCGGGGTCAAGCCGTAGCGGGCGCTTACGTTTCACGGTTCTTGCGGTGGAAGATCTACGGCGAGGACCAACGCTTTTGGTTCGTTGCGCCCACCGAGCGCAACGCGTCGGTCACTGCGTTCCCCGACGAGATCCTCGAAGCCGAGATCGACGAGCAGACCGTCGACCTTTGGGAGGAGCTGTACACGCAGACCCCGTATGACGTGCTCGGTGAGCGGCCGGTGATGCTCCCGATGTTCAGCCAGGGCAGCGATCCGGTCGGGCAGAACGCGCCGACGCTGCCGGATCGCCATCGGCTGCGGATCGACACGATGTTCCGTTCGCCCGCGTTGGACTGTGAGGATGAAAATCAGCCCGACAACCTGTCGCCATCGAGCCCGCTGGGCGCCGAGGTGCTGCGCACCGGATTGGCGAGCGAGGACGTGTGCGTGGCGACGGCCGACGATCAGGGGCTCTCGGACCACGACACCCACCTCATGCGGGTCGATTGGGAGCAGGCCGCATCCGGCGACGGGATCCGGTGGGAGCTGTTCGAGGATCTGGAGCCGTACTCCCAACTGAGCGTGCGGCTCGCCAGGGGCACCATAGGCGGAGGCGGCACCGACCCACTGTCGGTGCGTGTCGAGGTCGAGACCGAGGCGATGGACGACGATGGTACGTTTCCGCTGTCAGCATCCGTCGATTACGATCGCGTGCTCCACCCCGACCTGACGAGCATGACTTACAGCGTGACCATGATGCACACCTTGCGGGTGCCCCTCGAGGACTTCATGAGCCCAACACCGATAGATCTGGGCGCACCGCGTGCGATCTCGCTTTTGTCTCCGGGTACACAACCGACGGCTTTCCTCCACGCCGACAGCCTTGAGGTCACGCGCCATCCCGACGACGCCCCGGCGATGCAGATTTCACCAGGCGCGTACTGGGCCTGCGAAGGTGACGAGGCACTGACCGTCGTCGAAACATCGTGTGAAGAGGCGCCGAGCTCGGGCAGCTGCCCGGCGCAGAGCGAGGTCGAAACGCCTCTCGACTTGCCGCACGTCGCCATCGGAGCAGGTTGGGACGGTTGGCTTGTCGACACCATCCCGGGTTGGCTGGCCGACCCCGACAACCCAACCGGGCCTGAGCTCGCCGGGCTGGCGCGCAGATGTCAGACGGCCTGTGAAAGGCACTACCAAGGCTACCCGACCGAGGTCGTCGCAGCCTGCGACGACGACAACTTCGTCACACCCTACAAAGTCACGTCGACCGACAGCCGCACCCGCCGGGCGATCCCCGACGCAGCGCGAGACGGCTCGGGGCTCATCGGCAGCGAGTCCCTGTCGTGTGACCTGCTCGACTCGTGTTGGTGCGACACGTTCGTCTCTCCCGATGCCTGCGCCGCGGCGCCGATGCGGGTGACGACCGCGCAGAGCCAGGTCGGGCGGGCGCAGCAGTGGGTCATGGACGTGGCGGGCGAGGTGGCGGCCGAGTCCGTCGACGACGAGACCAATGGCGTCGCCGACATCGTCGGTCAGTTCGGCTTCAGCAGGTGCGACGGCTACAACCCGAGCACGGCATGCCCATACCACCTGGGCTCGGCGCATTTCGAGACGACCGAGGATCTGGAGCTCGAAATCGATTGTGACGGACAGCCCGTTGTATTCACGGTCGACTCGCTCGAGGTCGACTTGGTGCAACCGGCCACGGGCATCGACTACAACGGGTTCATCGCCTTTCCGCGTGGAGCGCTGGTGACGCGCACGGTGGCGACCTCGGGACAGGCGGTGTTCGAGGTCGAGCGACCCAACGAGCAGCCGATCGTGTTCGGTACAGGAGCGATGCTGCAGGGTTGGACGCACGAGATCGAGGTCGCGCTCGGTGTGTGGTGCGCAGGCGAGATCAAGCCGGTCACGGCGCAGCTGGGCTTCGACGTCACCGGAGTCGCAGACAGTCCGCCATCGGTGACCATCGACGTAGCCGACCCGATCTGGTGCCCGGCCACGATCGACCTCGACGACGACGTGACGGTCACTGACAACGACAACGACGTCGACAGCGTACGCTGGCGCATCCACGACCATCTGATCGCACCGGGCGTCGACGAGCTGCGTGTGCAGGGAAAGGCTGGTGCGATCGACTTGGAGGTCGTTGCCTGCGATTCCCGCGGCGGGTGTACCCGGGCCAACAAAACGGTGCAGTGCATCATCGCCGTGCTCGCACCCCCTTGAGGCGAAAAACG
>CAZYSW010000690.1:0-2993 GCA_964650105.1 uncultured Nannocystaceae bacterium | reverse complement strand
CCGCCGGGAGCACGAACAGCCCCGGGACGTCGGTCGGGATCACGCAGTCCTCGAACGGGGGCAGGTCTACAACCTGGCGATCCTCGACGTCCCCGCGCTCGCCGACGGCGAGCTGACGGCGCTGCTCGAGGCCCGAAGCGGGCAGCGCGACCAGGGCGGCGGGTTCGCGTTCCGGCTCCGCGACCCGAACAACTACTACGTCGCACGCTGGAATCCGCTGGAGAAGAACGTCGGCTTCTTCGTGGTCGAAAACGGCGCCCGGACGACGTTGGCCAAGGCCGAGGTCGAGGTGGACCCCGCGAGTGGCAAGCGCTGCGGGTGGTGGCCGAGGGAGAGACCCTCGAGCTGTGGATGGGCGACCGACCGCTCCTGCGCCTGACGGACCGGACGTTCGTGGGGCCGGGCAAGGTCGCCCTGTGGACCAAAGCCGACGCCGCGACCCTGTTCGACGACGTCGGCGTCACGCCGTACCGACCGGTCAGGTGAAGCGATCGGCGCGGACCGAGGTCTCGACCATGCGGACCGTGCCCGTGCTCTGGCGCATGGCGAGCGTCTGCAGGTGCAGGCGATCGCCGATCCTTCGGACGCCGCGGAGCATGGGACCCGTCGTGACCCCCGTCGCACAGAAGATGACCTCGCCCCGCACCAGGTCCGACATCTCGAGGTCGCGATCGGGATCCTTCATGCCCATCGCGATCGCGCGCTGGCGCTCGTCCTCGTTGCGGAAGCGCAGGCGCCCCTTGAAGCATCCGCCCATGCAATGGAGCGCGGCGGCGGCCAAGACCCCCTCGGGTGCTCCGCCGATGCCGTAGACCATGTCGATCGAGTTGTCGTCGATGCACGTCGCAATCGCCGGGGCGACGTCGCCGTCGCTGATGAGGAAGACTCGGGCCCCGGCGTTGCGCAGCTCGGCCACCAGATCCTTGTGGCGATCCCGGTCGAGCACCACGACCGTGATCTCGCTGACCTTGCGCCCCTTGACCTCGGCCAGCGCGCAGACGTTCTCGGTCGGCGTCTTGCGGAGCGAGACCACCCCGATGCCTTCGGGCCCGCAAGCGATCTTCTCCATGTACGTGTCGGGAGCGTTCAGCAAGCACCCTCGATTGGCGACCGCCAGCACCGCCAGCGCCCCCGGAACCCCCTCGGCGCACAGGTTGGTGCCTTCGAGAGGATCGACGGCGATGTCGACCTCGGGGAAATCCGGGCGGGCGTGGCCCACCTTTTCGCCGATGTACAACATCGGGGCCTCGTCGCGCTCGCCCTCGCCGATGACCACGGTTCCGTGGATGGGCACACGGTCGAACGCCGCCCGCATGGCCTCGACGGCCTTGGCATCGGCGGCTTCTCGCAATCCGCGTCCGATGAGGGTCGACGCGGCGATGGCCGCAGCTTCGGTGACACGCACGAATTCCAGAACGAGTCGACGATCCATGGCTCCTCTACCCCTGCGCAGGCGAGAGGCACGCCCGACCCGAGCACGGCTCGGCGGGTCAGCCCGGCGGGGCCCGACGGGTGTAGCAATTTCTCAGGACCTCGTACACCTCGGGCGGGAAGCGTTCGGGCCGACCGTCGTCCATCCGCACGCAACCGTGGCGCGTCTCCGCCGTGAGGATTTCGACGTCGTCGGGGTTGCGGTGCGGGCCGGCCCGGTCGCCCGCGTGCACGACGATGCGGTACTGAAAGTGCACGCGAACCTGGGTCAGCAGGGATACCCCGGCGTGGATGGTCATGAAATCGTCGTAGAGCGCCGGCGCGATGTAGCGCACGGCGATTTCGGTGACCGGCAGGCCGACGCCCCGGCGCTCGAAATCGGCGTAGGCGAGCCCTGCGCTGCGGATCAGCTCGACGCGTGCCAGCTCCAAATAGCGCAGATACGACGCGTGATAGACGATGCCCATGCGATCGGTGTCGGCGTAGAGCACTCGCACCCGCGCCTGGGGGAAAAGCACACCGTCGTCGATCTTCGGGCCACGGAGGGACACAGTCGCGCTCAATCGATGGGTTCGGGTTGCATCACGCGAAGGCGAAGCGTGGGTGCCAGAATTTCGGGGAAGGCATCGACCGTGCGCAGCGCCGCTCGAATCTGCCGTTCTTCGCAGAACTCGGTGAGGATCACCATGTCCACGGGCTTGCCGACCCCCTGCGGCTCTTGCCGCACTCGCTTGATGCTCACTCCGTGCGCGCCCAGACAGGTCGCGACCTTCCCCAAGATCCCCGGCACGTTGGGGACGTGGACGCACAGGTAGTTCTCGTGGAGCTCGTCGTCGAGCGACCGGGGTGCGGTGGGGACCAGGCCGGCGTGGGCATCGGGACGCGGGCCGCTGCCGGCGAACGCGATCACGCGCTGGCAGACCTCGATGATGTCCGAGACCACCGCCATGCCCGTCGGCATCATCCCGGCACCCCGTCCGTAGTACAGGCTTCGCCCCAGCGCTTCGGAGTGCACCAGCACGGCGTTGTAGGCGCCTCGGACTCCAGCCAGGAGGTTCCACTCAGGGACCAGGGCCGGGTGCACGCGCATGAGCGGGCCCTCGTCGGTTCGACGCGCGACGGCGAGGCTCTTGATCACGTACCCCAAGTCGGCGGCGGCCTGGATGTCGAAGGGCCGAACGCGCGTGATGCCCTCGGTCGGAATGGCGGCAGGATCGACACGCACCCCCAGGCCCACCAGGGCCAAGAGCGCGAGCTTTTGCGCCGCGTCGATCCCCTCCACGTCGAGCGTCGGATCGGCCTCTGCGTAGCCCGCCTTCTGGGCCTCGACGAGCGCATCCTCGTACCGGGCCCCGGTACGCGTCATGGCGTCGAGGATGTAGTTGCTCGTGCCGTTGACGATGCCCTCGATGGCGTGAATGCGATCGCTCGCCAGCCCCTCGCGAAGGGCACGCAGCACGGGCACGCCACCCGCGACCGCCCCCTCGAACAACAGCGACACGCCACGGCGCTCGGCGGCGGCGAACAGCTCCTCGCCGTGGGTGGCCACGAGCGCCTTGTTG
>CAZYSW010000689.1:0-2996 GCA_964650105.1 uncultured Nannocystaceae bacterium | reverse complement strand
CCCGATGGGGGTGCGCACGCTGAGCAAGCGCGATCCATTCTTTCATCAGGCACCGCGTGCCTTGCTCTGGGATCCGCGCAAACAGACGCGGGGCCCGGTCTCGAACTGGATGGGCCCGGTCTGGGTGCTGTCGAGCTACTATCTCGCCGTCGGGCTCGCCCGCTACGGGTACCGGGGACCCGCCCGCGATCTCGCCTGGCGGACCGCACGGATGCTGGCTCGCGATCTCGCCGAGACCGGCGCCCTCCACGAGAGCTACGACGACCAGGGTCGGGGCCTGTGGCCGAGGCAGGGGACGTTCGTGTCGTGGAACGTCCTGGCCCTGACCCTGTTGCGGGAGCTCGCGAGCGACGTCGACCCCGCCGGCGAGGTCACGACGGGCGCTCGCTAGCCGTCGCGGAGAAACCAGACCGCGGCCAGCGGGGGCAAGGTGAGATTGAGCGAATGGGGCCGGCCGTGCGCCGGAACGGGGGTGGCTTCGACGCCACCCATGTTCCCTCGCCCCGAGCCGCCGTACTCGATGGCATCGGTGTTCACGATCTCGCGCCAGAACCCGTCGTCGGGCACACCGACCCGGTAGTTGTCGCGGGGCACCGGCGTGAAGTTGAAGACGCACACGATGGTTTGCCCCCAGCTCGATCGGCGAAGGAACGAGAGCACCGAGTTGTCGCTGTCGCTGGCGTCGATCCACTCGAACCCCGCCGGTTCGCAGTCGAGCTCGTGCAGCGAGGGCAGCGAACGGTAGGTCCGCGCGAGGTGGGAGACGAGGTTCTCGATGCCCCGGTGGCGATCGTACTGCAGGAGGTGCCACTGCAGGCTCTCGTCGTGCTTCCACTCGCTCCACTGGGCGAACTCGCCGCCCATGAAGAGGAGTTTCTTACCGGGGGTGGCGAACATGTACCCGTACAGAAGCCGCAGGTTGGCGAACTTCTGCCAATCGTCGCCGGGCATCTTGCCCAACAGCGATCTCTTGCCATGGACCACCTCGTCGTGCGACAGGGGAAGCACGAAATTCTCGTGGAAGGCATAGATCCCGCGGAACGTCAGCTCCCCGTGGTGGTAGCGGCGGTGAACGGGATCACGCTCGATGTACGCCAGCGTGTCGTGCATCCAGCCCATGTCCCATTTGAGTCCGAAGCCGAGGCCGCCCGCCCAGGTGGGTTTGGAAACCATGGGCCACGCCGTCGATTCTTCGGCGATGGTCTGCACGTCCGGAAACTCGCGGTACACGGCTTCGTTGAAGGCCCGCAAGAACGAGATGGCCGGGAGGTTCTCGCGCCCTCCGTACTCGTTGGGGATCCACTCACCCGGTTCGCGCGAATAGTCCAGGTAGAGCATGGACGCCACGCCGTCCACCCGCAGGCCGTCGGCGTGGAACCGGTCGAGCCAGAAGATCGCGCTGGACAAGAGGAAACTTCGGACCTCGTGCCGCCCGTAGTTGAAGATGAGGCTCTTCCAGTCGGGGTGGAAGCCCTGCCGGGGATCGGCGTGCTCGAACAGGTGGGTCCCGTCGAAGTATCCGAGCCCGTGCGCGTCGTTGGGGAAGTGGGCCGGCACCCAGTCGAGAATGACACCGATGCCTCGCTGGTGCAGGTAGTCCACGAAGTACATGAAGTCCTGCGGCGTGCCGTAGCGACTCGTCGGAGCGAAGTAGCCCGTGACCTGATATCCCCACGAACCGTAGAAGGGGTGCTCCATCACCGGCAACAGCTCGACGTGGGTGAAGCCCAACCGCTGCACCCGATCGGCGATGCGCGGCGCGAGCTCCCGATAGGTGAGCGGACGATGGCCTTCCTCGGGGACCCGGGCGAACGATCCGAGGTGCACCTCGTAGATCGAGATCGGGGCCGCCAGGTGATTGTGCCGGGCTCGCTTCGCCATCCACTCGGCGTCGCCCCAGGCGTAGTCGAGATCCCAGACCACCGAGGCGGTCTTGGGCGGGGTCTCGTGATACACGCCGAACGGATCGGCCTTGTCGAAGGTCTGGCCCGACTCGCGGTTGACGATCCGATACTTGTACAACGCCCCGCGCTCGAGGCCGGGCACGAAGCCCTCCCAGATCCCGGAGGTCCCCCGAGGCGACAGGCGATCGGATTCCCCCCAGCCGTTGAAGTCGCCGATGACGGACACCTGCCGGGCGTTGGGGGCCCACACCGCGAACCACACCCCCTCTTGCCCTCCCCGTCGCCCTCGGTGTGCTCCGAGCACGCGGTACAGGTGAGCGTGGGTGCCCTCGTTGAACAGGTGGAGGTCGATGTCCCCGATGAGGGACGTGGGGTCGCTCGCGGTCTTGGAGGCGTCGTTCATGGCGCTGAGTCTTCGGTCGAGTCGTTTTCGTCCAGGAGCGCGCGGAGGCCCTCGAGCGGGATCGACAACCAGGACGGACGATTGTCGAGCTCGTATCCCACTTCGTACACACACTTTTCGAGCAAATAGAAGTCCAGGAGGCGCTGCAGAGACCGGGGGTCGTGGGGGATGAGGTCGCTGCCGTCGAGCGCCTCGAGCCAGGCCGTGAACAGGGCGGTCGAAGCCCAATCGACCCACGCCCTGGCCCACGGGGCCAGCGCCCGGGCGTCCTCGGGCCGCTCCCGTCCGTCCCGCAGGCCGCTGACCGCCGCGTAGTGGAAGGAACGGAGCATGCCCGCCACGTCGCGGATCGGACAGCGCTTGAAGCGACGCTCGGCGATGGGGCGGGCCGGCTCGCCCTCGAAGTCGATGATCACGAAGTCCGAGCCGGTGTGGAGGATCTGCCCCAGGTGCAGGTCGCCGTGACAGCGGATGCGCTGTGCAGCGATCTTCTCCCCGACGATCCGCTTGAGGCGGTCGTCGATGACGCGTCGGTGCTCGAGCGCCCAGGTCACGCTGCCTTGCACCTCCTCGGGGAGGTCGCCCCGCACGTGCTCGAGGCGATCCCAGGTGCGCCCCAGAAGCGCGCGGGCCGACTGGTACAAGGCCCGTTGGTGGTGCAGCGAGAACGGCTGGGGCGCGAAGTCGGG
>CAZYSW010000688.1:0-2999 GCA_964650105.1 uncultured Nannocystaceae bacterium | reverse complement strand
CACCCTGAACGCCGACTGCCACACCCCCATCCCCCTCGACAAGGACCGGCTCGCCCGCACCCTCGAACGGCGCGACCGGGACGACCCGGCGATCGAGTCCGGCCACTTCCGCATGCTGGTCGGCCTCGGCGTGGACTGCGTGGTCATCGACGACCCGAAGGTCCGCGGGGGCGAGCTCCCAGAGCCTGACACTCAGATGGTGTCGACGACGACACGTTCATGGGAGGGTCCGTGCGGGGAGCGGATCCGGAGCCTCTACTGGCGGAGATCACCGTGGGAGAGATGACGGTCGTCCACACCGTCGGCTGGATCGTCGGCAGCATCGCCGCCCTCGCGGCCGCTCTGAAAGGTGTCCCCGTCGTGTGGGCGAGCATCTCCCGCGCCGTTCACGCGATCGACGCCATCCTCGACCTGGCGTCACCCGAAGGCTGGCCGAACGGGTCGAAGACGATGAAGGACTCCCACCTGGCGCTCTACTCGAAGATGGAGTCGATGCAGGCGGACATCACCGAGATCCGGAAGATGCTCCGTCACGAGCAGTAGCCGTCGACGACGGGAATCCACACAACAGCACTGCTGTTCATGCAGCACTCCGGTACTGGATCGACGTTGCGACCCGCCAAAGCGCTGCCTTCGTCGCCCGCGTGTAACCCGCCGTGGTCTCAGGCCGCGAGTGGCCGGCGAATGCCTGGACGGCTCGCAGATCCCCCGTCACGTCGTTAGCGGTCGCCAACGCAGTGTGCCGCAGGACATGAGGGGAGACGGCTGGGACCCCGGCCACGGCGGCCACCTGGCGGACCCAATTGTTGATCGTGGATCCGGTGACACTGCCACCGAACCGGCCACAGAAGACGTAACGGCCCTCCCTGGGCGCGTCCGCCAACGCCCTGCGCACTTCGCTGACCACCGGGAGGACACGCTGGCGGTTGCCCTTCCCCGTGACACGACACCAGCTGAGCGAAGAGTCGAACCATGCCCACTCGAGGGCCCGGATCTCGGCGTTGCGCAGACCGAGGTGCAATCCGATGGTGACGGCGGTCCCAGACCGCCAGCCGATCTCGGCGGCTGCGGACGCCAGCCGGCGGGCCTCATGCTCGTCCAAGGCTTTGCAGACCATCGGGGGAGGTTTGGGGACCCTCACCGCCATCCACGGGAAAGAGTGCAGCCCTCTCGCCTCAGCCCAAGCTCTGAGCCCAGAGCGCAGGTGGGCGCGGACGCCGGGAGTGTTGGGGCGGGTCGCCGCGTATTCGGCGACCTGAGCGGCCGTCGCTTGAGCCAACTCGAGCTCGTGCTCATCGAACCACTCGAGCGCGGAGCGCACCTCCCGCACATAGTCGCTGATCGTCTTCGGCGCGCAACCGGCCGCTGTCAGATGCTCGCGGAGAACGTTCATGCCAACGTCCATCGGCTCCCCCACCCCCCATTCTTGAGTGCCCCTCTCAGGCAGCTATGCCGACGAATGCAGCTACAGGGGCGTAGCGGTCCTCGACGTCCGCCACGGCGTCCCGAGCCCCAGCGAGCCACTCAACGCGCTTGCCGGTCACAGACTGGATCGCCAGAAGCAGACCGATCTCGGCGTCACGCTCGCCGCATTCTACCCGGCGGATGGTGTCGCGGCTCACGCTCGCATAGCCCATCTCGTCGGAGATCGAAGCGGCGAAGAGTTCCCGGCTCATCCGGACCGAAGCCCGAGCCATCCGGATCCGCTCTCCCTGCAGTCGTAGGCGCTCAGCGCCCTGAATCACCTGCATGCGCACCACTCTACCGGATTGCGCAGAAATGCAACAGTGGTTCTTGCGTTGTGCGCAGATATGCGCAATACTGTCGCCCATGAGCAGATCGCCGACCAGAGCGCTGGGGCCGGCCACTTGTCCGAGGTGTCACCGCCCCGCCCGCATCTTCGTCAGGAGCGCAGACAGCGCCGAGCTCGTGTGTCGGAACAGGTGTGCCAGCACTCTCGTCCAGCGTGCCGAGAGTCCGTCCTCGTCGGTGGAGGGTGCTGGCGCAGTCGTGGATGGAGCCGGGGTCTCCCCTGCCAGCCGGGAAGTTGGAAGGGATGGGATTGGTCTGCCCCCGGCTCCAACCACCAGGAGGGTCGCCTGATGCTCGGCGTGTTCCTGGTCACTCTTCTCGTCGCCTCGGCCTTGCACTCTCCTTTGGGAGGCGACGAGACCTCCCGGCCCGCCCCGTCTTCTGCGGTCACACACAGCACGGGGCGGGCCACCAGGAGGATCACCTGAAATGCTCTGGCTCATCCTCTGGCTCATCCTCGTCGGATTCGCCTGGTGTCTGTGCGGCATCAGCGACGGACCGATCCGCCTCCGCGAGCCCGTCGAGAAAACCCCTCCTTCCACAATCGGTCCCCGACCGATCGGTCCCTCGACGGGCTCGCGGAGGATTCCTTGACCGTTGGCGACCTGCGCACCCGCGCGGTGCAACACCGGACATTGGCTGTCGAAGCCCTTGAGGCCGGCCACCCGGAGAGGGCTGAGCGCCACGAGCTCACCGCTGACCAACTGTCCGCCGAGGCCTCGGTGATGGGCGACAAGGGCTACCAGCTGCCAAGGGTTCGCTCTGATCAGACGGCCCAGGACCGCAAGTGCGAGGTGTGTCGCCGCAAGTACCAGTCGACCCGCGGTGACGCCCGATTCTGCTCCGCTCGATGCCGCCAAACGGCAGTCCGCCGCCGGGCCCGCGCCAGACGCGACCCAACTGTCACAGATCGGGGGGTAAAAGCCCAGGTCAGCGGCCCGCAAAATTGGGGGTCCAATGTCTAGGTCGTCGCGGGCCGTTATCTGTGACATTGCCCCTTTTTTCGCCCCCGAGGATCCCGATGCCGGCGGCGATTGAGGGCCTGGAGCTCGCCGAAGCCTGTCTCTACTGCGACGCGCCGTTGTGGCTGTGGAGTGGCGTGAAGGCCGGCGTCGTCGTCATCTGCGAACGCGACCACCAGTACCTCATCCCGATCAAGACCCCCCTCAATGACCGAAGCTGAGTTC
>CAZYSW010000687.1:0-3002 GCA_964650105.1 uncultured Nannocystaceae bacterium | reverse complement strand
TGAAGATGATGCATGGCGCGTTCTTCTTGCCCTGCTCGAACAGATCGCGCACGCGGCTGGCACCGACACCGACGAACATCTCCACGAAGTCGGAGCCGCTGATGCTGAAGAAGGACACTCCGGCTTCACCGGCGATGGCGCGGGCCAGCAAGGTCTTCCCGGTTCCCGGAGGACCCATGAGCAGGACCCCTTTGGGGATGCGACCACCGACCCGCATGTACTTCCGGGTATCCCGAAGGAAGTCGATGATCTCCTCGACCTCTTCGCGGGCTTCGTCGATGCCGGCGACGTCCTTGAAGGTGACCTTGCCCTGATGCTCGGTCAGCAGCCGGGCGCGGCTCTTGCCGAAGCTCATGGCCTTGCCGCCCCCGGCCTGCATCTGCCGCATGAACATGATCATGATGATCACGATCAGGATCATCGGCAGCCACATGATCGCGAACTGCAGCAAGCTGCTGTCCTCCTCGGGCTCGACCTTGTAGTCGATATCCTTGGCATCCAGCTTCTTGTAGAGCTCTTCGGTGACCGGCCCCGTCACCTCGTACTGCTTGCTATCGATCTCGTAGCCGATCTCGACGTGGCTCGGATGGACCTCGATCGCGAGCGTCGTGTTCTTGAACTCGTGCCACTCGTTGTCGATCTGGTCGACGAACTTCGCGTAACTGATCGTGGTGACCGACTGGCTCGTGTTGAACAGGTTGGCCAGCGCCAACACCGCCACGATCAACCCCAGCCAAACGAGGAGCGTCTTTGTTTGCTGCTTCACGCGCAAATGCCGTGCGTAGCAGCATAGCCGCGGGCTCGGGGGGGGTCAATGGTTGCACGGGGCCCGAAACCCGCAAGTCCGGCGTTTCGGGCGGTCTTCGGGTTCACTCGGCGATCGGGCCGGCGTCCGTGGGGGGCCCCTGCGCGTCGCTCGGACGTTCCGCCGCGACCCTCTCGACCCAAAGGCGCCCCCCCTGCAGACGCAGCCGAAACCCTGCACGGAGATCCCACGCCCGCGGGCGCCCGCCCTCGAGCAACGCCGCGTCGACGGATTCGATCAAGCGTCGGCCCACGGCGTCGGGCTCGACGGCGCCGTCGATGCACACGCTGCGGATCCAACGCGAGCGGACCGCCGCCGGAATCTCGGCGAAGCGGGCGACGTCGAAGGTGGTCCGGCCTCCTTCGTGGCGACGCCGGGCCCGGAGCTCTCGCTCGACCCAGGCGTCGATGCAGCACGACGCCTCGCGCACGCGCTCGGCGGAGGCGGCCATCGCCAACTCGACCCCGCCGCGGAGCCGGCGGAGCACGGGCAGCACCTCGCGACGAATCGCGACGCGCGGTTGGTCGAGGTCCTCGTTGGTCGGATCGTCGACGAACGGCAGCCCGAGACGTTGCGCCAGCGCTCGCGTCTCGTCCCGCCGCAGACCCAACAAGGGCCGGACACGCGCCGAGGCGGTGTCGACATCGACCGGCGCCATGCCGGCCAGGCCCTCGAGGCCCGCACCGCGCGTGAGGTGCAGCAGCATGGTCTCGGCCTGGTCGGTCGCGGTGTGCCCGAGCGCCACGGCGGCCGCGTTCCGGTGCCGCGCCATGGCGTCGAGCGCGGCACGACGGGCTTCCCGCGCGCGGGCGGCCAGTCCTGGGCCGGGGGCCAGGTCGAGGCGCACCGCATCGCACGTCAACCCCAGGTGCGCTGCGAGGTGCTCGACGAGCCGCGCCTCGTCGGCCGACGCGGGGCGCAGACCGTGGTCGACGTGACCCACGGTCAACGCGAGACGATCGGGTCCCGCCAGGAGGTGGAGCAGGCCCAGGAGCGCGACGGAGTCCGGTCCACCCGAGCAAGCCACCACCAGACCCAGGGGATCGGGCCCCGGCGGCCCCAACGCGGTCCGCAGGCCGTCGAGCGCTCGACGGACCAGTCCGAGGGCCCGCCCGATGGTGGGATGTCGCGGTGGCACGGGTCGATCCCTTGCGATACTACCTCCGACCCGTGACTTCTTCGTCCGAACGGCCCCGTCCACCCACCGGCGCAGGCATCGAAGAGTTGCGCGCGGTGGTCGAGGATCCCATGGCGCTCGAGGAGCTCGACGACCGCGAGGCCGTGGTCTCGGCGCTCGCGCACCAGACCTTCGTTCGCGTCGCGCGGCGGTTGTTCGAGGAGACGCGGCTCGATCTGCTGCTTCCGCATGCCACCCCCGAGCAGCTCACTGCGCTTCTGGACCTCGACGCGTGGCACCACGACCGCCTGGATGTCCCCAAGGCCAGGTTTTGGCTGCTCGCCATCGCCGACACCTTCGCCGGAGGCGACCGCCAGCGTGGGGCTTTGGCGGACCTCATCTACCGCATGGACCCCGAGATGTGGACCCTGGCGTTGACCCACGGCACGCAGGTGATCGACCTCGATCCATCCGACGACGGGGCGCGTGACGCAGCCATCGACGCGCTGTCTCACCTGCGGACCTGGGAGACGCCCGACGGCTTCTTCATCGTCGGCGTCACCGACGACGAGCTGGGCCAGATGGTCCTCCACATCCTCGACCTGGTCTACGCGGACGATCTCGCGGAAGGTCGGAAGCTGGTCCTGTCGATCCAGGCGGCGCTTCCGTCGATGCTCGAGGAGGACCTGCTGTGCTGGCGGTCCGGTCGACTCGCCGACCTCGGCTTCGTGAGCTGGGAAGAAGCGATGCGGCTGTTTCGCCCGCTCGACCACCAGGCCGCGGCGCGGCAGGCCGCGCGCGACTTCACCTACCTCCCCGACGAGCACGATGTCTCCGGAATGGTCGCGTGGACCGGACCGGAGCTCTTGCGCCGCGTCATGGCACGCCTGTCCGACGCCGAGCACGGTCTGCGTGCGCGCGAGTTCCTGCTGTTGACCAACGAGGTGATGGCGGCGCAACGCTTTCCGCCCGGGGACGAGGCCCATCAGCAGCGGGCCATCGATCAGACCCAGGCGACCCTCTCGCTGGGGCTCGAGCTCCTGCTCGCGGCCGAGCCCAAACATCCCGATCCCGAGGCCT
>CAZYSW010000686.1:0-3008 GCA_964650105.1 uncultured Nannocystaceae bacterium | reverse complement strand
TGGTCTTCGGCGGTTGCCATCCCGCCCCCCACGCCCCGACACCGAGCCCGGTGGTGATCCGCGCGCAACCGCTGCGCCCAGGGATCGATCGCGATCCGGTCATCGATCCCGACGCGATGCTTCGAGATCTCGATTGGCTGGCCCGAGACGAGCTCGCGGGGCGCTACAGCCTCGACGACACCATTCGGCAGGCCGCTGCGTACATCGCCGAGCGCCACGCCGAAATGGGGCTCGCGCCGATCGGCGACGCGTACCTGGTCGACTACGATCTCCCCGCAGGGAGCCGACCCGGCCGCGCCTATCACGTGTGGATCGAGACGCCGAGCGGCAACGTGGAGGTCCCGATCAGCGCGCAGGCGGCCTTGAGCCTGGGCGAGGCCCCGGCCGTGGCCCGAGCCGCATGGCTGCGCGTCGACGAACGCACACCGCTGCGGCTCGATGCCAAGCAGGTCGACGGCCGCATCGTGGTCCTGGAGTCGACGGGCACCCCGGAGGCCCGACGCTCCCAGATCGCCGCGCTCGCCGACGCCGGTGCGCGGGGCGTGGTGGCTGTGGTTCCGTCCGAGGAGCTGTCGAGCGTGGGCGAGGCCGCCGAGGGATTCGACGCGCTCGCCATCGACCAGCGCCACCTCGAGCACCTGCGCCCCGCCAAGCTGCGCCCCGGCAAGGTGGTCCGCCTCGACGACGTACGGATCTCGATGGCGCGTGTCAAAGAGGAGATTACCAAGCCGGCCCCCAACGTGCTCGCCGTGTTGCCCGGAACCACGCGTTCGGACGAGATCGTCTTGTTGGGCGCGCACTACGATCACGTGGGGACGATGAGCGAAGGCTTCTTCTGCAGGCATCCCGACCGCGAGGACGACCCCGACGACGAGATCTGCAACGGAGCAGACGACAACGCCAGCGGGAGCGCGATGGTGTTGGCGGTCGCGCGCGCGTTGAAGCAGGTCGAGTACCGTCCCGCCCGCACGCTGGTGTTCGCGCACTTCTCCGGCGAAGAGCTCGGGTTGCACGGTTCGGCCGCGCTCGCGCAGCGTCCTCCCGACCTGCCGCCGTTTCGTGGGGGCAAGGTGGTGGCGATGGTCAACCTGGACATGGTGGGTCGCCTGTCGGAGGAGGGCCTGGAGATCTCGGGCTTGGGGAGCAGCCCGCAGTGGCGGGCGATCCTGGACAAGGTCGGCACCAGCGACCTGAGCGTCCGCTTCGTCGACACCGTCACGCCGCGGAGCGACCACGCGAGCTTCTACCGGCAACAGATTCCGGTGCTGTTCTTCTTCACCGGGTTGCACGACGACTACCATCGGACCAGCGACGAGAGCGACGCGATCAATCGGGAGGGAATGGCGAAGATCGCCAGCGTCGTGTTGCGGGTGGTCCGTGAGCTCGGCGACGGCGCCGAGGTGCCCTTCACGCCGATCCGCGGCTGACCGATCTCAGCCCAGTGGCGAACGGTCGGGCTCCAGCGTGCCGATGTCCGTCTGGCGGGCATCCGCCGATCGACGGGCCCAGACCAGGCGGTGAAACAACAACGCGAGCACGAACCACCCGCCGCCGAGGAACACCGACGGGTCGAGATCACGCGCCAGGATCAGGAGCACGACCAGCGAGGAACCGGCGTACAGCAGCGGCGTGACCGGGTAGCCCCAGGCCCGGTAGGGGCGCTCGGCCGCGGGAAGCTTGCGCCGGAGCACCATGACGGCCATCACGGTGAGCGTTCCGGTGATGAGCATCGCGGCCGAGCTGTAGTTCATGAGCTGCTCGAACGAGTGGGTGCCGATGAGCACCAGGGACCAGACCGCCTGCATCCACAGGGCCACGGCGGGCGTTCCGTACCGGGGGGCGAGCCGGCCCGCGGCGGGGACGCAATCGCCGTGTCGAGCCATCGCGTAGGCGATTCGTGAGCCCGTGAGGACCGTGCCGTTGATCGAGCCCAGCATGGCCAGAAGGATCATGACCGTGACGACGAACTCCCCCACCCCGCCGAACAGTGCCTGTGCGGCGGCGGTCCCGGCCTCCCCGGTGTTCGCGAGCGCGTCCATGCTGAAGACCGCGAGGAAACCGATGCACAGGATCATGTACAGCACGGTCACGGCGACCGTGCCCCCCACCAGCGCGCGGGGGAGGTTTCGTCCGGGATCGCGGATCTCACCGCCCACGAAGATCGCGGCGTTCCAGCCCGAGTAGGCGAAGTACACGGGCAAGAACGCCAACGCGAGCGCACCCACGCCCGGGAGCTGCAGCGTACCACCGTGGGTCGCCCACGCGCCCCCGTCGGTCCCGTACCGCGCGAGGACCAGGATGCTGGCGGCGAGCAGGATCGCGACGGGAACCATGGTCAGGCCGACCTGGACGCGTCCGGAGATCACGATGCCGACGTGATTGACGGCCGTCAGGCCGACCACGATGACGAAGGCCCAGAAGAACGCGGGTTCGATGGGGAGGCCGAGCATCGCGGGTACGTCGTAGGCGCTCCCGAAGATGACCGGGAACTGGAACGTCGCCGTCCCCACCGCCATGGCGGCCAGCGATCCGGGGAAGATGGCGAGGAGCTGCAGCCAGCCCGCGGCGAAGGCGAAGCCCGGCCCGTAGGCGATCCGCAGGTACGGATAGTCACCGCCGGCGCGCGGCATCATGGCGCCCAGCTCGGCGACCGACAGGGCCCCGAACAGGGCCGACAGCCCGCCGGCCAGCCAAAGCAGGAGGAACGCTCCGGGTCGATGGAGCTGGGCGGCGACGACCGGCGGCGCGATGAAGATCCCGATCCCCAGCATGGACCCGGCGACCAGGGCCATCGCCGGGAAAGGCCCCAGCCGTTTGGGCTGTGTCGCATCCTGACTCAAGGCCGAGCTTCCGTTTGCGAGAGAGTACCGCAGCCGCGCGCCGCGGCGCGAAAACCGACGAACCCGTGCAGTCGGGCGGGGGCGCCCGCGACGGTTCGCGGGTGACGTGGTCGTGGGCACACGGCCTCGCGACGCGTGGGATGTACGAAGCCTCGCACGCGGGGGTGC
>CAZYSW010000685.1:0-3010 GCA_964650105.1 uncultured Nannocystaceae bacterium | reverse complement strand
GCCTGACAGCCCGGTTTACTACTGGAAGCGGATCGAAGACGAGGTGGTCGAGCTCATGGGGCAGGCCAAGGCGTTCATGGGTGCGCTGTAGGAAAGGCAGAGACGATGGGAATCCGAAGGAAGTTGCGAAGGCGGCTGCCGAGCATCGAGCAGCTGAAGGGCCCCGTGATGCGGGGCGTGTTCGAGTCGACCGATGAGATTTGGGCCGCGGTGAAAGCTTGGATGCTCGAGGCCAGGGCCGAGGGGATCGCCGTGGAAGCGTGCTGCGTGCTCATCGGTGAGGAGAGCGCCGATCGGGTGTTCGCGGTGCTGGCCTTGCGGAGCGAGCTTGCGCGGGTGCTCCTCGTGAGCTTTCCGGAGGCGCGGGCGCCGCTGGATTGCTCAGACCCACCCGACTGCATGCGCGTGCTGTCGGTCGCCGACGATGGGGTCGACAGCCTCGTGCAGCCCGCTTTCGGCGAAGCGCCCGCGGCCTCGAAGGATGGCAAGGGCGCCTCGGAACGCTGGGAAACGCGACTGGTCGAGGTGCGTTGAGCTAACACTCAACACACGAAAGGTGGTAGAAAGAAAGCCATGGCCGACGAAGCGAGATTCTCCGTACGCCTGACGGACAAGACGAGCAGCCCGTCGCGGGCCGCGGCGAAGGCGGTCGGCAAGCTCTCCGGGGAGCTCGGGGGCGTGCGCAAGGTCGTCGGGAAAACGAGCAGCTCCCTGGATCGATTCTCGAGGGCGCTCTTCGGAGCGAAGGGCGGCATCAAGGGCGCACGGACCGAGCTCGGGCACTTCCAAAAGGGCCAGCTTGGCCTTTTCCAGAAGAGTCTTGCTCGAGGGCAGAAGGCGGCCGGGGGCATGTGGCAGCAAGTCGCCGGCGGGCACCTGGCAGCCGAGGCCATCATGCGAGTTGGTCGGCTTGCCGCGGAAGCGGGAAGGGCCGCCGGCAGTTTCGTCATGTTCGGGGAGCGCTCCGAGCTGGCCTTCGACCAGCTCGCCAAGCACGGAGCAACTGGGCCAAAGCTCTTCGAGCTCGGGAGAACGCTGGCGAAGAAGTACGGCCAGGACATCCAGGACACGACGACCAACGTTCAGAAGCTGCTCGCGGCGCAGTTCGATCCGAAGCTCGCGACCGACATCATTGCGATGGGCGCCGACATGCGAGTGCTCGGGGCAACCGCGGAAGAGACCAAGGGCGCCGTCCGGGCCATCAGTCAGATCAAGGGGGCAGGCAAGCTCATGGGCGATGAGCTCCTGCAGCTCTCCGAGGCGGGCGTGCCCATCAACGCGGTCCGGGAGGAGATCGGGAGGATCCTCGGCGGCAAGTCGACTGCGGAGGTCATCAAGCTGCAAGCCGCGGGGCAGATCGATGCCGACACGGCGATCCAAGGCGTGTTGAGCGCGGTTCAGAGGGTTTCGGGCAGCAGCAAGCTCGGCGAGGCCGGCGCGCGCTTCGCCGACACGACGATCGAAGGCATGCTCGGGCGCGGGAAGGCCGCGGCCCAAGACGCCGTGCTTGGCATCACGAGTCGCATCACGGGGCCGCTCAACAAGAGCGTGGGCAAGCGGCTGGCGAGCTTCTCGGCGTTCCTCGAAAGTCCGGAGGGGGTCGCGATGCTCGACAAGATCGGCGGCACTCTCGAGCGCGTTGTCGGCCTGGCCGACAAGTTCGTCAGTGGCTTCGGCGATGGCTTCGGCGAAGCCTTCAAGGTGGTGGGTGACGGGGCCAAGGCGCTGTTTGCGCCCTTCACGGGAGGAGACGGGAAGCGCGCGAGCGTCATCATCAAGTCGATCGGCAGGACCGTGGGGCAGATGACGGCAGCGCTCGCCGTGGGCGTCGGCATCCTCGGGGGGGTTGCTGCGGGTCTGTCAGTGCTCGTCAACACGGGGCACCACGTCATGCGTGCCATCGGGGTGGGCATCGTCGACCCGCTCGGGAAGATGCTCGGAAACTTCGTGGTGTGGTGGGACGACCTGAAGACGTTCTTCGACGCCGAAGGGGTGAGCCTCGGCACGAAGATGACCCAGATCGGAAAACACATCGTCCAGGGCCTCGGCGACGGCATCAAGGCGATGGCACGCTACCCGCTCGATGCCCTGAAGGGGATCGGCTCGGGGGCGATCGATGCGATGAAGAAGACCCTGGGGATCGCCTCGCCCTCGAAGGTCTTCGCAGCCTTGGGCAAGGACACGGCCGCGGGCTACACGATCGGCGTGGATGCGGAGCGGAGCAGCGTGCGGGCCGCCGGCGTCGGGATGGCCGACGCACACCTCGGCGGAGTCCGGACAGGCTTCGGAATGCCGAGCGGCTCACTCGACCTGGGCGGCAACACTTCCGCCTTCGATTTCGGCGACCTCACGAGCGCCGCACTGCCAGCGCCTCGCCTCGACAGCTCGCAGGTGGGCGGGGGAGGCGTGCGCATCGGCACCATTCCCATCGAGGTCACCACCGGCAGCGGGGACCCCGGCGAGATTGCCCGCACCGTGAAGCGGGAGTTTCGCCGGGAGATGGACGACTACTTCCGCGAGATGGATCTCGAGGGGTGATGCAAGCGCCCGCGTGCTCGCATCCGCGCATGGATCCTCCATGGGGCCATGCTAGCGGAGGGGCGCTGGCATGGCCGTCACCGCGTCAGGTTTCGGTGCGAACAACCCGAAAGTTCCCGCCTTCTAGCGCTTGCATGACCTCGTCTGCTTGATCGAGAAGGACCTCATATTTCGACAGCCCGATGACGTCGTTCTCCTTCGGGAGTCGTTGAGCCAGTTCTCCCAGTGCTGCACGTGCCTCCGCCAGCGCGATGCGCGCGTTCTGCGCCCTAGGATCGCCTGCTTTTGGGTCTCCGTGCAGGAGGTCCAGCATCACAGCACCCAGCTGCTCTCGAAAGACCTGGCAGCGGGACTCGAGCCTATGCACGAGGTGCTCCAGCTCCTTCGGGACACTCATCACGATCTGGTCTGTCATGACGCACCCTGGATCACGCAGTCCTTGAGCTGCACGTTCATCATGAGGCCCGAGACG
>CAZYSW010000684.1:0-3010 GCA_964650105.1 uncultured Nannocystaceae bacterium | reverse complement strand
CACGACCACCACGACGAGCAAGACGACGAGCGCTAGACCCATGAGGCACGCTCTCCGAGACGGGGCCGGCGACCGTGGCTTTGCGCCCCGACCACTGCCGCTTCGGCTGGGCCGAGGCGTCCCTGCGGGGTCCCGGCCGCGCCGGCACGGGCCGTCGATTCGTGCGGGCGGGCCGAGGTCGTCCGGCCCCCGCATCTCGGCCTCGGCCAGGCACGAGCCCGGCGACCGTGAACGTCGACACCCGGGCGGTTCTCGGCACGGTTGCCCCGGGCGACGACGACCTCGGCGATCTCGAGGCGACGCTGGTCAGCGCGACGCACGTGCGCAGCCAGCCTGGCCTCGGACCGGCCGCTGTCCACCCAGGGCCGCGTGCGAGCGACCGACCGGGGAGTCGGTCACGCAGCTCGGCGCGCGACGACGATCGCCCGGTTCAATCGGCGCTGTCGGTCCCGGCTTCGCGCAGCTTGGCCATCGACGCCCGGACCACGAGCACCGAGAGCTGGTACTTCGCGTCCATCGAGCCCTTCTCGGCATCCAGCACGGACTGGAAGGCGGTGATGCACTCCGGGCACTTCTTGCCCTCGAGCATCTTGGCGGCCAGCCAGGCCATCGAAACGCGGGCGTCGGCATCGCGGACCTTGAACGCCTTGGCGATCTCGTTGGCCTTCTTGACGTCGCCTGCTCCCAGGCGCGCGACTTCGTAGGCCGCCTTCTCGCGCACGAACCAGTCGGCGCCGGTGTCGGCGAGCTTGGCCTCGTAGCAGCCGATGTCCTCGTTGCACTCCCCGAGCAAGGCGAGGCCGGGCTTCCAGGCCTCGAGGTGCTCTTGCACCGTCTTGTCGTTGTTGCTGGCGAAGGCGGCCTCGACCGCGGCCGCATCGCCGGGCTTGGCCACGAGGACTGCGAACCGACCCGCCTCCCAGCGGGGCTGCAGCTCGAACCCCTTCTCCACGAGCTCGGAGTCGTAGCTCCCGCTCTTGACCACCTCGGTGAGGCACTGCACGGCTTGATCGCTGCCCACACGTCCGAGCGCCTCGATGATCGGGAACAGATCGCCGGGATTGTTGCTGGACAGCGCGCACTTGCACAGCGTATCGGCGGCCTTGGGATCGCCGATCCACCCCAGCGCATTGGCGATCACCGCCCGCAGGTTGGCGTCGGACACCTCGTCACCGACCTCCTCGTCGTCGGTGGCGGGCTTTTTCTTGGCGCTCTTTTCGGGCTTGGTCCCCGTGCACGTGTCCTTGGGCATGAACGCCAGGAGGTCGTCCACGGCCGACTTCGCCCCCATCGCGCCGAGGATGCCGGCGGCGGTCTGCTGGATGACGTACTGATCGACACCGTTTTGAGCCGCCAGCTTCTGCACATCGGTGTGCTCGCCCTTGAGCATCTGAACGACCTTGGGGACCGCCGGCTCGCCGATGGCGACCAGCGCCAGCTTCGATCGCTCGCCGATGTTGGTCGTGGTCGGAACGTCCGGAACGCGGAAGGTCACGGTGAGGAGCGCGTCGACGGCCGAGGGATCACCGATCTGGCCCAGGGCCTTGGCCGCGGCCCGGTGAACGGCGACGGGCTGGGTCTCCTGCGTCTGCTCCATGGCCTTGATGAGCACGGGGACGGCCTTCTTGTCGCCCAGGACGCCGAGCGTCTCGACCATCATGAGACGCAGCTTGCCCTCCTCCTGCTCACCCTTGTCGTTCTTGGGATCGGCGATGAGCTTTTCGAGCTCGGCGATGACCGTCTCGGCGCTGTCGACCGCCTTCGCCTTCTTGATGCCCTCGAGGGCGGCGATGGTCTTGGCCCGCGCATCGGAGCTTCCATCCAGACCGATGGCCCGGTTCCACACGGGCGCACCAGCGGGGTGGCCGACGTCGCGGAGCATGTTGAGCATCGCCTCGTGCTGCTCGGGCGCGTCGTCCCACACCTCCTCGAATACCGGGATGACCTTGGCCGCGAACTCGTCGAGCAGATCCTGATTGTCTTGCGCGGTGACGATGCGCTTGGTGAGCGTGTCGAGACCCGAGAAGCCCTGGGAGCGCTTGTCCGGATCCTTGATCCTCTCGATGTGGGTCTCGAACCGATTGGGATCCGGCTCCTTGCACGCCGGCGCGGCGAGAACCGCAGCGGCGAGCAGCGAGGCGACGATGAGCTTGCGCATGTTTCGATGCTCCCTGGTCTTGGGGGGTCGAGGCGTCCTCCGCCTGCGGACGTCGAACGGATCGACCCGTTGCCACCGCCCCGGCGCAGTCCACGCTGGAGGGTTCCGACTCAAGGCTAGCGAAAACCGCACCTGGAGTGATAGCGCCGAACGGATGTGGCGCGCTGTGAGCCGTGAGCTTGGCCGGGGCACCGCGCGTTGTCCGCAGCGTCGCCGGGCGGCCGCGCCCGGACGGTCATCGACGGAACGGAGACCTACCGCCGCCCGACGCGACGCTTGCCCGGCTTGGGCACCCGGGCGCGCGGAGGCGCCTTCTTGGTCTTCTTCTTCTGTGCCGCTTGCGCCGGCTTGGGCTTGGCGGCGGGCTTCGCCTCGGCGACCTCGGCGGCGACGGCCGCGTGCCGAACGACCACCGTCGCGTCGTCGTCGGCCTCGGACACGGTCGCGCGCACGGGCGGAGCCGGGCGCGGGGGCGCGGCGGCTCGGGCGGGCCGTGCGGTGCTCGTCGGTCGCGCGCGCGCGGCCTTGCGTTCCCGCTCTCGCCGCGGCGGTGGCTCACCGCCCATCGTCACGTTCCCGCTGAAGGCGGCGCCGTCGGCGATGATGATGCGCGGGGCGGCGATGTCACCGATCAGCTTCGCACCGGCGTTGAGCGTGATGGAGTTCTCCGCCGTCACGTTCCCGAGCACGATCCCGCTGACGACCACGTCACGCGCCCGCACCTCGGCCACCACGACCCCACCGCCGGCCACGTACAGGGTCTCGCTGAGCTGGATGCTGCCCTCGACCCGTCCCTCGACGCGGAGATCCTCCGCGCCGCTGACGCGCCCATGGACGTGAATGCCACTGCCG
>CAZYSW010000683.1:0-3061 GCA_964650105.1 uncultured Nannocystaceae bacterium | reverse complement strand
GCCGCACCTGCCGTGAACGTCAACGTCGATCATCGCATGCTCGCCAACGCGCTCGACGGCACGTCGCTGACGCTCGTCGTGGACGGGCACCCGGTGCGTGCGATCGTCCAGACCGAGCTCGGGCACGCGGCGACCGCGGTGCAAAGGGGGTACTGACCATGGCGACCAGCGGCCCGCTCACGGCGACGTTCGACCCGGCCCGGGCCGCAGTAGCGCTCGAGGTCGACGGCTCCCAGTGGGGCACCGACCCTGAGGACATCACGCACATCACGATCACCCGGCAGGTGGCCGGCACCCCCGACGTGCCAGTGCGCGGCGTGGACAACCTCGCCGTCATCGGCGGGGCGTTCGTCGGGTCCGACATCGAGGCCCCACTGCACGAGACGGTCACCTACCAGCTCGTCGGGGTGTCCACGGAGCCCGCGGGCAACCTGACCTACTCGGTGACGATCTCCACGACGGGCACCGAGTGCGGACTGTGGCTCAAGGTGGCCGGCCGCCCGGATCTGACGCACCTGGCGATCCTGCGCCACGTCGGCGACGTCGAGTCGGCCACGCAGGGCGGGGTGTACGACGTGATCGGTGGGCACGGCGTGGCCGTAGCCGCCGCCTCGGGGTCGGACGCGGACCGGGTACAGGTGACGATCGGGTCGCGAGACGACCAGGCCACGGCCGCGATCCGGGCGGTGCTCGAGCACCGCATCGTGCTGCTGCAGTCCTGCGAGCACCGCCCCCTGGACGCCGGCTGGTACTTCGTGTCGTCGGTGCGTCGGTCCCTGCGCGCCCAGACCGTGCACGTGCCGGGCCGAGACTTCGAGATCACACTCACCCGCGCCGGCGTCCCCGCGGGGGCCGGGCAGGGCGTCCTGGGCTGGGACTACCAGACGATCGCGTCGGACTACCCCGACTACCAGGCGCTGATCGACGACTTCGAGGACTTCTGGGCGCTGCTGCGCGGACCCGGGGCGGCCTGAGATGCTGCCAGTCTCCGACGGGTTCCTCGCCACGCTCGCCGGGTCGCACCGCACCTCCGTCCAGGCGCGGGTGCGCAAGGGCACCGGCCCGCAGGTGTCGGTGCCGATCCTGGGCGGGCAGGTGACGCTCGACGCGACGTCCCCGGTGCGTCGCCGCCTGAGCTTGACCGTGCCCCCGCGCATCCCCACCGGCCACTACACCGACATCCCGGCCCTGCCTCGCGACCCCGGCGACCTGCTCGCCGCGTTCGGGCAGGAGATCACCGTCACCTGGGGCCTGGTGTACGCCGACGGCACCACCGAGTGGCTGCCGGTGGGCGTGTTCCGCGTCGACGGCTCGGCCGGGCCGCTGCGCGACGACCAGCCCGTCACCATCCAGGGCGTCTCCCGTGAGGCGTGGGTCATCGACGACGCGTTCGTCGCTCCACGCACCCTGTCCTCACCCTCGGCGCAGTCCCTGATCGGCCAGCTCATCCACGAGACCCTCCCGAGCGTGGAGGTCCTGGTCCTGGCGACCAGGGATGCGCGCGTGCCGACGCTCACGACGACGACGGACCGGTGGGGCACGATCACGATGCTCGCCGAGTCGATCGGCGCGGTGGTCTACGCCGACGCCTCGGGCCGGTTCGTCGTCGCTGACGCGCCCCGCACGGACGGTACCCCGGTGTGGACGGTGCGCGCAGGTGCGGGCGGTGTGCTGGTCTCGGCGTCGACGTCGACGTCCCGGGAGGGCGTGTACAACGCGGTCGTCGTGCGCGGGGAGTCCCCCTCGGGGGACTTCGCGCCGCTGCAGGGCGTCGTCTACGACGACGACCCGACCTCGCCCACGAGGTACGGCGACCCGCACGACGGCGCATGGGGGCGGCGCCCCCGCTTCGAGAGCTACCCGAACGTCGCGGACTTGGCCCAGGCGCACGCGATCGGGCGCGGTCTGCTCGCACAGTCCACCGGTGCCGCCCAGATGCTCGACGCGTCCTCCGTGCCGAACCCCGCGCTCGAGGGTGGGGACCTCATCCACGTGATCCCCGACGAGCTCGACCCCGCGGGGACGGTGCGCGCCCACGTCGTCGACGGGTGGACCCTCGACCTGGTCGCCGGCGGGGCGTTCCCGATCCGCACCCGGGACGTCAGGCAGGTGACCACGTGAGGCTCGAGCAGGCGGTCCGCGCAGCCGTGGCCGAGGGGGCGTCCTCGGACGCCTACATGGGCACCGTCGTCGCGATCGACAGCACCGCGCTCGCGCTCACTGTCGACATCGGCACCGGCACCCCCCTGACCGGCGTCCGCTGGATCGCCTCGTACACCCCCGCGGTCGACGACTTCGTGGTGGTGCTGCGCGTCGGGCACGGGTGGTGGGTCCTGGGGAAGAACTCCAAGGACCTCACCGACCCGGGCGGGGCGATCGTCTCGAGCGAGGTCGTCCCGGCCTACGCTGCGATCGGCGGCGTCAACCACCTCGACTCACCAACCTGGCACTGGTTCGCGAGCTCGATCGTCGCCCAAGGCGTCACCTCCTCCTACATCTCGCCCACCGACACCCACGCGGCCGTCTACCTGTTCCCGCCGCTGGCGAGCCTCCTGCCCCCCGGGTCGACGGTCCTGGCGACGAAGCTGCGCCTGACCCGCGACGCCGACGACTCAGGGGCGTCCCCGCAGACGCCCGTGGTGCGCCTGCACTCCTACACCGGCGCACCGTCGGGTGCGCCGACGTGGATCGACTCGGAGTGGCGCCCCGGGGCGGTAGCAGTGGGGCAGTCGGCCGTGTGGGACCTGCCCTCGGCGTGGGTGACGCAGCTCCTGGCGGGAAGCGCTCGCGGGGTTGGCCTGTACTCCACGCGCCGCGCGGACTACTCGCTGTGGCTCGCGGGCGCGCAGATCACGATCACCTACTCCGTGCCCACCTGACGAGGAGTGACCATGGCTGCCGACCCCGACGACGTCGCACCTGACCCCGAGCTCGAGGACGCCGAGCCGGCGCCGACCCCGCCGACGTTCGAGGAGATCGCGGCCGCGCTGGGCCTGCCCACCGACGCGCGGGCGGTCGTCATCACCCCGACCACGGCCGTGGCGATCGCGGCCGACTACCC
>CAZYSW010000682.1:0-3066 GCA_964650105.1 uncultured Nannocystaceae bacterium | reverse complement strand
CCCCACCTCCACCGACGGCGCATGGAACGTCTACGGCCCCTACTACGACGCCGAGACCGACCTGAGCTGGCTCTTCCGCATCGAGGGTGACGCGGAGGGGAGCCAATTCGAGGTCCTCGTGGCCGCGGGTCGCAACGTCACGGCGGCAGAGATGGACGAGCTCTTGACCGGCGGCATCGAGGTCGACGGCGACCTTCGCCGGGGCACCTTCCTCATGGACTTCGACACCGTCGAGAAGCACGATCTCAAGCGCGGTCCGGATCGCGACCGCACCTACAAGGGTACGATCGACATCCGTTTCGAGCGCAACGTCGAAACCGACCTGAAGCTCGTCGACATCATCTACGACGGCTTCGAGGTCACGCAGGAGTACCCGATCAAGGAGTACTTCAGCGCCGACGCCTACACCTTCCGCCGCGACGACGACGGCGCCGGATCGTTCCACCTCGACATCATCAGCACCTTCCAGGCGCAGGTCTGGAGCGGGCCCGAGCGGGAGCGCATGACCATCGACCTCGCGTGGAACGCCGACGGTGCGGGAATCGGCAAGGGCCGGGTTCTGGAGCTCGAGGGCGAAGGTGACCTCGCCTACGGAGACATCATCCTCGAGGAGTGCTTCGACGAGAACGGTTACTACACCTGGCGCCAGCTCAACGACCCGTATGCCCAGGCGCTCCCCGGCTACAACTCCGGCGATCGCTCCGCCTGTGTCGAGATCCGCGAGAACCTGCCCGAGTTCACCGACTGATCCAGCCCCGAAAGCCGTGCCACCCCCTCGCGTTCGTGCGCGAGGGGGTTTTCGCGTTCATCGGCCCGATGACGCCCGACCACACCGGCCGGGCGGCGAAGGGGTTCTCGCGTTCTCGCCCCCAACTTTTCGCCGAGCTCGCGCCGCGTCTGGTCGACGTCCGACGCTCGCTGGTAAAGTAGCGCGAGGGGGTGCTCATGAAACCGATGCTGGTGACGCAGATGACCACGCTTGCGCAGCTTGCCGGGCTCGCCGCGCTTTCGCTCGCGCTGGGCTGCAACGATTCGGGTTCGGCTCCGGATTCGACCGCCGGCGGCGAGGGGGGGGACCAGCGACGCGGACACGTCGACTTCCGACACGTCGGCGTCCGCCGACGACTCCACCTCTTCATTCATCTTCAGTGGGCACCGCCGACGGCGGCGCCACCGACGACGGGTCCACCGGCAATCCCGCGAAGTACGACGTCGGCTTCGGCACCGACTCCGACACCGACGGCCCGGTCGTGCCCACGTGCAAGGTCGTCGACGACATGGACGCCGTGCCGCCGTGCAGCGAGCAAGCGCCGCCCGACAGCTTCGTTCCGGAAATTCAGTGGACCTGGAGCGGCGACGGGGCCTTCAACGACAGCATCGTCACGCCGCTGGTGGCCAACCTCACTGACGACAACGGCGACGGCGAGATCGACCTCTGCGACATTCCCGACATCGTGGTGGTCGTCAACGACGGCCAGTGCAATCCTGCACGGATCTACGTGCTCGACGGCGCCACGGGGTCGGTCCACTACCAGATCGCCGGCTCGTTCGCTCGCGCGAGCACACCGGCCATCGGCGACATCGACGGAGACGGGATCCCGGAGATCGTCGTCCAGTCTTCCGCGGGAAGCTGCACGGGGAGCGGGCTGGCGGTCTACGAGCACGACGGCACGCTGAAGTGGGAAAAGCCGTCCCTGGGCCTGTCGGGCGAGCACGCCATCGCCCTCGCCGACGTCGACAACGACGGCGATGTCGAGATCCTGATCTCCAACCGGGTGGTCGACCACTTGGGCAACGTGGTCATGGTGGCGGCCGATCAGCAGAACTGGCACTGGTCCACCACCACGGCTGCCGATCTCGATGGCGACGACGACATGGAGATCGTGCTCGGCGCGAGTGCTCCTGGCACCACGATGGTACCCAGCACTACTGGAACATGAACCTCGGGCCGGGCCAGCCGGCCATCGGCGACCTCGACGACGACGGCCAACCGGAGATCCTCGTCGCGCACTCCAAGGGCATCTCGCTGTTGCAGCACGACGGCACCATCGTCTTCGCCACGCAGAACTTCACCGGGGACAGCGACTGGCGCCGCCCCGCCACGATCCACGATCTCGACGGTGATTCCGTGTCGGAGTTCGCCGTCAGCTCCAGCCAGCACTACACCTCGTTCGAGGGCGACGGGACCATGAACTGGAGCGCGAACGTGGCCGATTTCAGCGGACTGGCCTCGGGCACCGCCTTCGACTTTCTCGGCGACGGCATCGCCGAAGCCATCTACGGTGACGAGTCGAATCTGTGGGTCTTCGACGGGCAGACCGGAGCCACGGTCTTGTCGGCGCCGCGGGGCAGCATCACCATCGTCGAGTACCCGGTGGTTGCCGACGTGGACAACGACGGCGCCGCCGAGATCGTCGTCGTCACCAACCACAACGACAACCATCCCACGGTGCAGGTGTTCCGCGATGCCGAAGAGCGTTGGATCCGCGCCCGCAGAATCTGGAACCAGCACACCTATCACGTCACCAACGTGCGCGAGGACGGCACGATCCCGCAGGTCGAGCCCAAGCACTGGGAACTCCTCAACACCTTCCGCACCCAGGCCCAGATCGCGGGATCGGGCGGCATTTGCCAGCCGGAGGGTTGACCGCCCTTCAGGTGTCGCCGGTCACCGTCAGCGTCCACTCCAGCCCGGGCTCGCAAAACCCGTTCTTGGCCCGGATCTCCACCGCGATCCATGCGCCGTCGTCGGCGTTGTTGGCCAACGTCCCCTCGCCCCACTCCATGTGGACGGAATCGATGGCCGCCGCGTTCGTCGATTGCGATTGCGTGCCGCCACACCCCGTCGTACCGCCTGTGGGCCCCCGGAACACGTACAGATCGAAGTCGAGCCCCGCGGGGCTGGTGAGCGTCGCGGTGAAGCTCAGCTTCTCGCCGGCGATGTCGTTGTTCTGCTCGCTGACCTGAAATGCCAGCCACGTCGGCTCGTCCCCGGAGGCGTTCAGCGAAGGGGACGGCTCGTCACCCGCCACACCTCCGATCACCATCGCCCCCATGCAAGTGAGG
>CAZYSW010000681.1:0-3072 GCA_964650105.1 uncultured Nannocystaceae bacterium | reverse complement strand
GTGTGGGGTAAATCCTCGAGCGCTCGGATGATGCGGCCGGCCGCATCGACGCCCTCGCCCACCCAGCCGTTCACCTCGTGCGCGCTCTGCATGCCGAGCGCATAGACGTCACCGTACTCGGCGATCGAACCGGCCCGCATGGACTCCGCGTCGGAGCGGGTGATCCGTACGTCGTCCGACGTGGGGAACGCGTACGAGTTCTGCCAGCAGCCACCCGCGAGCAGGGTGAGGGGCAGGAGGACGAGAGGAGCGAAGCCGGTCTTGCGTGCCATGCCCCCCGACTAGCGCGATCCAGGCCAATCGCGACGACGGAGAAACCGAAGCGATTTCAAGGCGTTCCACCCTGGATTCGACAGCCGCCGAGCGTGGTCGTGGCGGAGCGCAACGCAGCGCAGTGTTGCAAATCTCGGCGTCGCGCCTCGGGGGGGCGCGCGTTCGCGAGCGTCGCAACCGACCTCAAGGGAACAGGCCGCGGGAGAGCATCGCCTGCGTCACCCGCTCGATGCCCTCGATGAGGCACGCAGTGCGCAGGTCGAGCCCCTCGGCCTCGGAACGACTGGTGGTCCGCCGGAAGGCGTCGGAGAGGATGCCTTCGAGCCGGGCATTGACCTCGTCGAGGCTCCACATGAGGTTTTGCAAGCCCTGGACCCACTCGAAGTAGGACACGACGGCGCCGCCGGCATTGCCGAGGATGTCGGGCAGCACGAAGATCCCGCGCTCGTTGAGGACCTGATCGGCCTCCAGCGTCGTGGGTCCGTTGGCGCCCTCCGCCAGGATCTTGCAGCGGACCTGCTCGGCGTTCTCGGCGGTGATCTGGTTTTCCAGGGCGGCAGGGACGAGGATGTCGCAGGACAGGGCGAGCAACTCGCGGTTGGTGATGGGCTCGCCGAGCGGAAAGCCGCGGATCGCGTGGGTCTCGGCGACGTGGCGCTGCAAGGCGTCGATGTCCAGGCCGTTCCCGGCGTAGACGCCTCCCGTCACGTCGCTCACCGCGATGACGCGGGCGCCTCGCTTGTGCAGCAAGAGCGCGGCGTTCGAGCCCACGTTGCCGAAGCCCTGAACGGCCACGGTGGCCCCTTCGAGCGACAGGCCGATGTGGCGAGCGGCGTGCGAGACGAGGTGGACCAGGCCTCGACCGGTGGCTTCGCGGCGCCCCGGTGAGCCCCCGAGCGCGATCGGCTTGCCGGTCACGACGGCGGGCACCGCAAAGCCGCGCTGCTGGCTGTAGGTGTCCATCATCCAGGCCATCACCCGCTCGTCGGTGCCGAGGTCGGGTGCCGGGATGTCGCGGTCGGGTCCGATCACGTCGATGATCTCGGCCGTGTATCGTCGGGTGACCCGCTGCAGCTCCGCCCGGGTCAGCTCGGTGGGGTCGATGCGCACGCCCCCCTTGGCCCCGCCGAACGGCAGGCGCATCAGGCCGCACTTCCAGCTCATCCACATGGCGAGGGCCGCGACCTCGCCGAGTCCGACGTCGGGATGGTAGCGAACGCCTCCCTTGGTGGGACCCATGGTCAGGATGTGCTGGACGCGGTACCCGAACACCGTCTCCACCAGGTCGTAGCGATCGCGGCGAAAGGGAAGGGAGACGATCTGCGACCGTGCGGGAAACACGAGGCGCTGACGCAGGTTGTCGTCGAGCCCCATGATCTGGGCCGCCTTGAGGAACTGCTGGTGCGCCAGGCGGAAGGCCGGAGCATCCCATTCCATCGTGCGTGCCCGCGTACGCTCCAGTGCGTAGCGAATCGAGCGCAAGAGCACCGTGCGATCGAGTCGCGCCTTGAGCAGGTAGTCTTGGGCACCCGCTTCTACGGCTCTGGCCGCGGTGCTCGCATCGTCGAGCGCGGTCAAGACCACGACGGGCATGCGCTTCCCCTTGCTGTGAAACTGAAGGAAGGTGTCGAGCCCCTCACTGTCGGGGAGCATGAGGTCGAGGAGCGCCAGGTCGAACGTCGCTCGGTGGGAGAGGTCGACACCCTCCCGCAGCGTCTCGACTTTCGCGACTTCGAAGCGCGGATGATGCGAGCTCTCGAGCAAACCCGAGATCATGCGCGCGTGAACCGGGTTGTCCTCGATCAACAGGACCCTGATGGCCGTGGCATTCATGGTGATCCCTCTCCTTTGTTGGTCGGCCCAGCGCCCCTTGCTGCCGAAAGCGCCTCGTCGAGTCGACCGAGGAAGGCCTCGAGCTCGCCCAGCATGGCTTCCACGCGCTCGTGGAGCCGAGGCAAGTGCTCGCGCGCTTTGTCGAGATCGTCCTGCAGGGCCAGGCGCTCGATCTCGGCTGCCACTTCGGCCACCCCCGGGACCGCGAGTGCCTGCGCCGAACCCTTGAGGGTGTGTGCGGCGCGACGCACGGCGACGGCGTCCTTTTCGGCGAGCCCTCGCACGATCAGCTTCACGCGGCGAGGCGCATCCGCCAGACACTCGGCCGCCATGGTCCGCAAGAGATCGATCTGGCCGTCGATCCGGGACAGTGCCAGCGACCAGTCGATGGTGTTTCCATGTTCGGGCAGCAGCGACTTCGCCCTGTCCGCGGGAGTCTCGACTTCGCGGGCCGCCCGTCGGTCGGCGATCCCCTTGCCGTGCCGCTCGACGACCTCCCGCAGCTCGGCCGCCCGGATCGGCTTGGCGAGGTAGTCGTCCATGCCCGCGGCGATGCACCGGTCGCGGTCGCCCTTCATGGCGTGCGCGGTCATGGCGATGATGGGGACGTGCGTTCCCTTGTCACGCTCGAGCCTTCGAATGTGCTGGGTCGCCTCCAGCCCGCTCATCTCGGGCATCTGAACGTCCATGAGCACGAGATCGAAGTTCCCGTGCTCCTTCTCGAACAGCGAAACGGCCTCGGTTCCATTGCCCGCCAAGACCACGTCGTGGCCGAAGCGCTGCAGGAGCGTGAAGGCCAGCTTCTGCCCGACGGGGCTGTCCTCGGCCACCAGGACCCGCAGTGGACGGCTGGGGTGCGTGACCGTCTCGGTTTCCAGCAAGGTCCGTTCGCTGAGGCCCATCGCCCTCTCGATGGCTTCCAGCAGGTCGGATTGCTTGATCGGCTTGAGAACGCAGGCATCGATC
>CAZYSW010000680.1:0-3090 GCA_964650105.1 uncultured Nannocystaceae bacterium | reverse complement strand
CCCCCCCCCCCCCCCCCCCCCCCCCCCCCCCCCCCCCCCCCCCCCACTCGAAGCGGCGGGGTGGGCCGGTGGTGGGGTGCTCGAAGGCGAGGAGGGTGGCGTGGAGGGCGTGGCGGTCGAGGGTGGCGATGGCGGCGACGACCCGCGGATCGGTGGGGCGACGGCCGTAGAGGGCGTCGCCGAGGATGGGGTGGCCGACGTGTCGCGCGTGCATGCGGATCTGGTGGGTGCGACCGGTATGCAGGGTGAACCGGACGAGGGTTGCGCCGTGCAGGCGCCGTTCGACCTGCATGTCGGTGATGGCGCGGCGCCCCCCGTCGCCCACCGGCGCGAACCGTCGACGGTCTCGCGGGTCTCGACGATGGGGCGTGTCGACGCGCAGCTTCGTCCACGTCGGAGAGCCCTCGGACACGCCGAGATACGCGCGCTCGATCGTGTGGCGGCGAAACTGCTCGGCCAGGTGGGCCTGCGCCTGGGGAGTCTTGGTCACCACGAGCAGCCCGCTGGTGTCCTTGTCGAGCCGATGGACGATCCCCGGTCGGGTGGGATCGTTGCCCGGGAGCACCGGCAACGCCGAGGGCTCGACGCCGAGGTGGTGGAGCACGGCGCCGACCAGGGTGTGGGTGGGATGGCCCGGACCGGCGTGGACCGGCAGCGGTGCCGGCTTGTCGACGACCAGGACGACGTCGTCCTCGTAGACGATGTCGAGCGGGATGTCCTCGGGCTCGGCCCGCAGCGGTTGCGGCACCGGCAGGGTCACCTCGACGGTGAGCTCGCGGTCGACCTTCTGCCCCGGCTTGAGGCGCTTGCCGTCCGCAACGACGTCCCCCCGCTCGAAGGCGTGCGCGAGGGCGGAGCGCGTCGTGGCATGACCAGCCTTCTCGAGCGCCATCACCAGCGCCCGATCCAAGCGCTGCCCCACGGACTGGGGACCGAGGTGCAGCGTCACGCGTCGGGGCGGTGCCGCGGCGGCTCCCTTCCGCCTACCAGATGGGCGTGTCGAGGGCGGCCATCGGCTTGATCACGCGGTCGACGATCGCCCGGTCGTAGAAGTTCTTCTTGAACATCTCCGGCGTCACCGCCGATCGGAACAAGTCGCGCCCCTCCGTGATCAGCTCGGAGAGATCCTCGTCGTCGAAGAAGTTGTCGTTCTTCAGAGCCTCCTCGATCTTCGCCTTGTTGTAGAGATAGATGTCCGAGGCGATGGCCCTCGCCTTCTGCATCGCGCGCTTGTCGTTGTCGATGAGAGCGGCCATGTCGTGGGCTCGATGATACCCCCACCGCGGGGCGCCGCGCCAGCGGGGGCGGCCCAAGGCCCGCCTCGACCGCCGGGCGAAGCTCGTCGCGCGCCGCCCTCGCGTCGGACCGCGAGCGCACGACCGATTGCACCGGCCCGTGGCCGCCCCCGATCCGTCTCGAGTCCTCGGCCCTCCTTCCGCGCACGCGGGCGACGACCGAGGGTCGCCACGGTCGAATGCGCACTGGCCGACGCCGGGCGCGGGGGGGTCGCGGCGGCGTGCGGTACTCTGGGCGTGTTTCGCACGCGCGAACACCCCTCGGTTCGTGGTCAGCCTCCCCGAAAGTCTCAGCTCGCTTCTGGCAGCGACGGTCGCGTTCGCCATCGGAACGTCCGTGGTCTTGCGGGACCGCCGACGCGAGCAGTTCGTGCTCTTCGCGGTGTTCTGCTTCAACCTCGGGCTGTTTCACCTCGCGCGTTTCTTCTACGGATTTTCGGGCCTGTTCATCTTCGGTTGGTTCGCGCAGACCATCAGCCTGCTTTTGCCGTGGAGTGCCGATCGGTGCCTGTCGAGCTTCGTGCCCGTCGTGGGACACCGAGGGGGCGGGCGGATCCAGACCACGGTCGGGTTCCTCCTGGTCGGCGCGCAGACGGTCGCCCTCTTCTTCCCGGGCCTGGAGTCGTTGCCGGTCTGGGAGGTGGTCCCGATCGTGTTGTCGGCCTACGTGGTGGGCGGGCTCCTGTACGCCGCGACCCGGGTGTGGCGTGCGGCCCGGGCCGCGGAGGGCACCGCCACGGCGCCGCGTCTGCGGTATCTCTTCTACGCGTCGGTGGTGGCGCTGGCGCTGGGATCCCCGGTGATCCCCGCGATCGGTCCCATCGTCACGGCCGTCTACCTCTATTTCGTCGCGCAGACGCTCATTCGCGAGCGCCTCCTCGAGCTCCCCGAGGTCGCCCTGCGCATCGCCAGCATGAGCGTGTTGGTCATCGTCGTCACCAGCCTGTATGCCCTGCTGCTGGCCTGGATTCCCGCCCGGGACGCGGGCAACCGCTCGTTGTTCCTCTTCAACGCCGCCGTCGCCTCCTTTGCAGTCTTGGTGTTGATGGACCCGGTGAGGACCGAGATCGAGTCCCGCCTGGAGGGTTGGCTGTTTCGCGACCGGCCGATCCTGCGCCGCCTTCTGGTGCAGCTCCGACACAAGCTCACGGGTGTGATCGACGTGCACGAGATGGCCAAGCTGGTGATGGCGGAGCTCGAGGCCAGCAATCGCGTCACCCGAGCCAGCCTCTACCTGCTCGATCGGCAGGGTACGAGCCTGACGCTCGCCGCTCATCTCGGACCCGTGCCGCTCGCGAGGCTCGACCTCGCCACGCGCCGTCCCCTGCTGGAGCGCATGCTGCGACACGGCGCCCAGCTCCGCGACGTTCTGCAGCGCGAACGCGAGCGCGCGCGCAAGGAGCTGGAGGCGGAGCTCGACGACATGCTCGAGACCATGTCGGCCCTCAAGGCGAGCCTGGCGTTGCCGATCATCGGCCGGGCCAAGCGCGACCCGGACGAGCCGGGGGACCCCGACCTCCTTGGTGCGCTGTTCGTCGACGACGAGCGCCTGCTCGAGCCGTTCTCCCGAGAAGAGGTCGACCTGTTCGAGGGCGTCGTCGCCCAGGCGGCCACGACGATCCAGAACTCGGCGGTCTACGAGGGACGCAAGGAGCGGGAGCGGCTGGCGGCGCTCGGCGAGATGGCGGCCGGCCTGGCGCACGAGATCCGCAACCCGCTGGGAGCCATCAAGGGCGCGGTCTTGGTCATGGAGCCGACGCGCAAGGATCTGGACCCGAGCATCCGCGAGTTTTTG
>CAZYSW010000679.1:0-3108 GCA_964650105.1 uncultured Nannocystaceae bacterium | reverse complement strand
GCCTTCTCGGCCCAGCGCACCGGCCGACAGCGTGCCGCCGACGCGGGCCGTGGTCAGGTTGGGCGGACCCAACACCTTGTCCCGCAGCTTGCGGCCGAAACGGCGAAACGGGCCCACCTTGCCTTCGCCTCGCGTGTCGGCAAACACCAGCACCTGCTCGCTGAGGATCCATCCCGTGATCCCGCTCTCCAGGCGCACGCGGGTCCAACCCCCTCGCTTGCCACGCTCGATCATCTCGAGCACGTCGTCGCGCTCGGCCACCGCGATGACTCGAAAGCCGAATCCGGGGCCCGACCGAACCTGGGCCGTTTCACTGAGCACGCGGACCAGCGGTCGTGCCTCGACCGGAGCGTCCGCGGCGGCGACCTCGGTCGGAGACATCGCGATGCCGAGCGCCGCGACCAAGAGCAGGCAAGCGAGCCTCATCCCCCACCCCGGAGCCACTCCGCGATGAGGTCGAGCTCCTCACCACCGGCCGGAAAGAGGTCGCCTCCCCCGTGCTCGAGGGTATTGCCCCCGGCGGGCTCCGAGTACAGCGGCGCGAGCTCGGCGACGTCGCAATCGCTGATCTGGGCCGTCGTGACCATGAAGTTTTCCTGCCACGGCGCGGGCCACGAGCTGAGCGGTTCACCGGGAAGCGGCGCGAGAACGTCGGAGGTGTCCTGCAGACGGAAGATGCTCCCGGCGTCGGCGGCTCGATGGCAACCGGCCTCGGCGGCGCAACCGTGGCGCTCGAGGTAGTCGGGGACGATGCGTTCCAGGAAGAAGTCGCTGGACAGCACACACCGATGGGCGACGCCGACCTCCGGTCCCGGATCGACCAACTCGCAGCCGAGGACGGCGGCGAGAACGACGAGGACGGCACCGGCCTCCGGCGAGCGCTTCGGCACGGCCGTATGGTAGCGCAAAAGCCCTTGCGCCCACCGTTTCACGCGGTGGTACCTCGCATTCGCCTCGTGCTCGGCGTAGCTTTGCCACGGTGACCGGACCCGAGACCACAGTCACGTACAAGGCCCCCAGGAACGTGGAGGAGGCCACTGCGCGACTGTCGAGCGCGGAGGTCCCCGGGGAGATCGTCGAGGTGGCCCGACGCCTCCAAGCGGCGGGTCACCAGGCGGTGCTGGTCGGCGGTTCCGTTCGCGACGCCTTGCTGGGCCTTCCGGCGAGCGACTGGGATCTGGCCACGTCGGCGACCCCCGACGAGGTTCAGGCGCTGTTCCGCAGGACGATTCCCACCGGAATCGAGCACGGCACCGTCACGGTATTGGTGCGACCTCCTGGGGGTGATGGCCCCCGAGTTCCGGTGGAGGTGACGACCTTCCGCGGGGAGGGCGACTACACCGACGGGCGGCGTCCCAGCTCCGTGACGTTCCATCGCGACCTGGTCGAGGACCTCGCCCGGCGCGACTTCACCGTCAACGCGTTCGCCTGGGATCCCGTGCGGCACGTGTTCGAGGACCCGTTCGACGGGCTGCACGATCTGCAGGCGAAGGTCATCCGAGCCGTCGGAGATCCGAGCGAGCGCTTTGCCGAAGACGGCCTTCGTACCATGCGGGCAGTCCGGTTCTGCGCCACCTTGGGGTTTTCGCTCGACCCCGCCACGCACGACGCCATCGGCCCGGCGCTCGGGGTGCTCGACAAGGTCAGCCGCGAGCGCGTGCACGTCGAGCTCTTCAAGCTGCTCGGCGCGCCACGCCCCTCGCTGGGGCTCTGGCCGATGCTCGACACGGGCATGTGGGGCCACGTGCTGCCCGAGCTGCCGCGCGACCAGTGCGAGCAGGCCATCGCCGCCGTGGATCGGCTGCCAGCCGACCCGACCCTGCGGCTCGCGCGGCTGCTGTGGCCCCGGGCCCGCCAGGACGACGCGGGGCGATCGATCGTCCTGGAGTGTACCGACCGCCTACGACCCAGCCGCCAGGAGCGGCAGCGCATCGAGGCCCTGACCTCCGACGAGGTCGCGGCCCTCCCTCTTGCGGACACGCCGGCGGCGGTGCGTCGGATCGTCTCCCGCCTGGGGCGCGAGCACCTCGAGGACGCCCTCGCCCTTCTCGAGCTCCCTGCGGACCACGCGGAGACGATTCGGTCGGCGTGTCGCGACGCTCCGCTGACCACCGGCGAGTTGGCGATCAAGGGGCGGGACCTCATCGCGGCCGGGCTCGTGCGGCCCGGTCCGGCCGTCGGCGCATTGCAGCGGGACTTGCTGGACCGCGTCCTCGACGACCCGACCCTCAACGACCCCCCTGCCCTCCTCGCCGTGGCGCGTGAGCTGACCCGCGAGACCCCACGGTAGCGCGCGCCTCCGGGACGGTCGCGGGCGTCGAACCGGCGCACGCCCGGGGCTCAGCCCTTGCAGGCGGCCCAGGTCGGGCCGTGTCCACTGTCGACGCGCAGGGGCACTTTCAGCGCGACGGCGTTCTCCATCAGAGGGCGCGCGAGCGCGACGAGATCGTCCACGCGATCCTCGTCGCACTCGAAGATCAGCTCGTCGTGCACGGTGAGGAGCATCTCGGCCCACGACTGGCCTTCGAGCGCACGGTCGACCGCGATCATGGCCAACTTGAGAATGTCGGCCGCGCTTCCCTGGATGGGGGTGTTCCGGGCCATCCGCTCGCCCTGGGCCCGAAGCTGCCCGGTCCGCGAGAGCTCGGGCAGGCGACGGCGGCGACCGAGGATCGTCTCGGCATAGCCACGTCGGCGGGCCAGCTCGATGAGCTCCTTCATGTAGCGATCGACCCCCGGCAACCGCTCGAAGTAGGCACGGATGTAGCTGCCGGCCTTGCCGCGCGGGATCCCGAGCTGTTGGGCGAGGCCGAACGCCTGCTGTCCGTAGATGACCCCGAAGTTGACGGCCTTGGCGATGCGTCGCTGCTCCTCGTCGACCTCGTCTTCGGGCACCCCGAACACCTCCGCGGCCGTGCGGCGATGGACGTCGACGCCCTCGATGAACGCGGACACGAGGTTGGGATCGCCCGACAGATGGGCCAAGATTCGCAGCTCGATCTGAGAGTAGTCCAAAGCCACCAACGTGCGCCCCGGGGGCGCCACGAAGGCCTCGCGGATGCGGCGTCCTTCGGCGGTGCGGATGGGAATGTTCTGGAGATTGGGATC
>CAZYSW010000678.1:0-3110 GCA_964650105.1 uncultured Nannocystaceae bacterium | reverse complement strand
AATTCCCGCAGCAGGTGCTGCAGGAGCTCGTCGACTACGGTACCACCGGCTTTTCGGGGGTGCCGTACCATTTCAAGCAGCTCCTCGATCGCAGCAAGCTGTCCACCCGACGACCCCCAGCGCTGCGCTACGTCCTCGTCACGGGCGGAGCGTTGCCCACCGAGGATCTCCGACGCCTCGCCGACGCGCTGCCGGGCGTGGAGATCCACCTGGCATACGGACAGACCGAGGCGGCGCCGCGGATCACCTGGATCGGTCCCGACGCGCTGTTCGTCAAGGAGGGGTCGGTCGGGCGTGCGCTGCCCGGCGTGAAGTTGGAGATCCTCGGGCCCGACGAAGAGCCGGTGGGACCGGGGGTGATCGGGGAGGTCGCGGCCAGCGGTCCGAACATCATGAAGGGCTACGTCGGGGGCAACGAGCGCGAGCTCGGCAAGATCGACGCGCGCGGTCGCCTGCGGACGGGTGATCTGGGCCGGCTCGACGAGGACGGCCACCTGTTTTTGGTGGGGCGCAGCTCGGAGATGATCAAATCGGCCGGCGAACGGATCTTCCCCCAGGAGATCGAGGACGTGCTCGGCCGGCATCCGGGCGTGCAGGAGGTCGCGGTCGTGGGGGTGAAGGATCCCGTGCTCGGCGAGCGGATGATCGCCTACGTGGTGCCCGTCCCCGGCGCCGCGCCCGATCCCGCGGCCCTCAAGGCGCATTGCCTGCAGTCGCTGCCGTTCGTGCGCGTTCCCCGGGCGTTCGAGCTGGTGCCCGAGCTCCCCAAGACGGCGTCCGGCAAGGTCAGCCGGGGGGCGCTGCGCGAGCTCGCCGCCCGCCGGCAGCACGAGAGGAGCCCGGTCTAGTGTCGGACCTGCGTGCGTTCCTCGATCGCGTGCGGGCGTCCCGTCCCGCGGACGTCGTCGACGTGGAGCACGAGGTCGATCCGCGTCACGAAACGGCCGGCATCGTCACCAAGCTCGAAATGCACGGCCGTTCGCCGATCCTGGTCTTTCACCGGGTGAAGAGGTCGTCCATCCCGCTGGTCACCAACGTCTGCGGATCGATGGGGCGCCTGGCACTCGCGCTGGGCTGCTCTCTGCGCGACGTGACGCGGGTCTACGGCGAGCGGGCGGAACGGCTCATCGGGCCCACCGTGGTGACGAGCGCACCCTGCCAGGAGGTGGTGCGGCGCGGCGACGACGTTGACCTGTCGTTCTTGCCGAAGCTCGTCTACCACGAAGGCGATGCCGACGCCCCGTACCTGACCGCGGCGATCGTGGTGGCGCGCGATCCCGAGACCGGCAAGACCAACCTCAGCTACCACCGGCTGATGATCGCGGGGAGAAACCGCACCGGCATCTTCATGGAGAAGGGGCGCCACCTCGACCAGATCCATGCCAAGTACCGGGCGCGGGGGCGGTCGATGCCGGTGGCGGCGTTCGTCGGTGCGCACCCGCTGTGGTCGCTGGGGGCGGTGTACGCGGGCTCGGCGGACGTCGAGGAGTACGACGTCATCGGCGGGCTGCTGGAGCGTCCCTTGGAGGTCGTGCCGTGTGTGTCCGACAACGGTCTGTCGGTCCCCGCGGGCACCGAGCTGGTGCTCGAAGGACACGTGTCGCCCGAGGCATCCTTGCGCGAGGGGCCTTTCGGGGAGTTCACCGGGTACGGCACCGGGGTGATCGACACGCCGGTGTTCACCATCGACGTGCTCACCCACCGCAACGACATGATGCTGCAGGACATCGTGAGCGGGCGGATGGAACACCTGGTGCTGTCGATGCCGGCGCTCGAGCATCGTCTGCTGCGCGACGCGAAAAGCATCGCGCCGGGTGTGCAACGCGTCGCGTTGGTGGCTCCGCTGACGGCGGTCGTCACCCTCGACAAGCGCGACGACGACGAGCCCCGCCGTCTGATGGAGGCGCTCTTGCGCAAGGACATCTACACCAAGCATGTGATCGTGGTCGATGCCGAGGTCGATCCCTCCGACCTGCGCGAGGTCGTGGCGGCGATCGCCCTGCACACCCAGGCGGACGCCAAGGTCCACGTCCTGCGCGATCAGCCGGGGACGCCGCTCGACCCTTCGTGCGACGACCCCGAAGGCCGATCGACCAAGATGGGGATCGACGCCACGCGCCCCGTACGCCCGCGCCGACCGGTCACCCGCAATCGGATTCCCGCCGAGGTCTTCGATCGCATCGACCTCGAGGCCTACCGCCCCAAGACGTCGAAGAAGGCCTGACGGTGCGTTCGGAAGATCGCGTGCCCGATGGTGCGCCGCGCGACCGTCGGGAAGCCGGTTGCGCGCGCCGACACGGATCGACGCATCGGGCCTGCCGTGTCGCGTCGTGCCGACGGGGGCGGGCAGGGGCTCGGCGACGTCGCGTGGCGTGGGAACGTCGTCCGCAGCCGTGTTGGCCGGGCGCGGGACCGGGGGAACTCGGGCATACTTCGAACGTCGAGCCGGGCAGGCCGGCGGCGCCGAAGCCGGTGTCGTCGCCTCGCGGGACTTTCCCGGTTCCTCGCCGGGCGTGTCGCAGACTGAATGGACCATGAAGACGTACGAGACCGATGTCCTGGTAGTCGGCGGCGGAGGGGCAGCAACCGCGTCGTGCATCGCGGCACACGACGCCGGGGCCCGGACCATGCTGGCGGTGAAGGGGCGCTTCGGCGTCCCGGGAGTGCGGGGGGCCGGAGCCACGTCCAACCCCAAGGCCGACTTCTGGACCATCCGGACCGTCGGGCCCAAGGGCGGGCTGTTCAACCCGCCCGACGAGACCTGGGAGGACATGGTGCAGGCGGGGCTGGGGACGGCCGACGCCGAGCTGTGTCGGATCTTCGTGGACGAGGTGACCGATGCCATCAAGCGCCTGCGCGCGATGGGCATGCGCTTCCAGAGCAAGATGCTCGCCACCATGCCGGCCACGCCCGAGAGCAAGGGCACCAACAACATCGTGCAGATCCAAAAGGCGGTGATCGAGGGGACCCGCACGCACGTCCTCGAGCAGGCCAACCTCACCGACCTCCTGGTGGAGGACGGCCGCTGCGTGGGCGCCGTAGGCATCGACGACGCGGCCGAGCCGTTCGTCGTCCATGCCGGGGCGGTGATCCTGGCCACCGGTGGGGTG
>CAZYSW010000677.1:2549-3117 GCA_964650105.1 uncultured Nannocystaceae bacterium | reverse complement strand
TGGCAAGCCCGAGGAGAGACACCTGCTGGCCGCTCTTGCTTACGACGCCAAGATCGACGTGGGATTGCAGCGGTTCGATGACGGCAGCTCCTCAAGCCTTGCGCTACGGCGTCTCCGGCTCGGTCACACGGCCTTCTACGTCTGGTGGGGAGCGTCGTCGTGACTCCTCCCCTCACCCCTGAGGAGCGCAGAGCCGAGTTCTTCGCAGCGCACGCTCACGGCGAGTACTTGCCAGAGCTGGTGCCTGTCGTGATCTGGCCGCCGTGCCCGATCTGCGGGCTGCCGGTGACCGAGCACTGGGGCTGGCCCGGCTACCGCTGGTGCGAACCGTGCGGCTTGACGTGGAAACCGGACGGCTCCGTGCCGCGCATCGAATGGGACGACGTGGAGTCGAACCCCGACCACCCGCTCTGGACCCCTTCGGTGGAGGACGTGGACACGGGAGGCAGGCTGTGAGCCGCGAGCAGTCCCGCGCCAAGGCCCGCGCCGATCGGTACTTCTCGCTGGTCATCCGCTCGGCCGGGGTGTGCGAACGATGCGGAGAGACCCGCGACCCCCGCGAGTTGCA
>CAZYSW010000677.1:0-2539 GCA_964650105.1 uncultured Nannocystaceae bacterium | reverse complement strand
GGCAGATCTCCTGGATCGCCTCGGAGGTCGACCCCCGCACCCGCACCGTGCAGGACAACGCCTGGTGCCTGTGCCCTCCGTGCCATCTGCGGGTGGACACCGACCCGGCAGCGTTCATGGACCTGGTCGACCAGACCGTCGGTCGTGCTCGCTACGAGGAGCTGTACGCGCAGGCGCGGGACGGGCAGAAGGTCGACTGGATCGAGGAGGCCGCGTACTGGCTGGCGATGTGGCAGCGCGTGAGGGAGGCGGCGTGACGCACGTAGCCCCAGCGATCGAGGAGTTCAACAGGTGGTGAACGCATGACGCCCGGCCAGCTCACCTTCGACTCGTACCGCGCCACCGATCCCGAGACCTCGCGTCTCGCCTCCGTCGACACCCCCACCAAAGCCAACAACCGCCAGAAAGCCTACGAAGCCCTTCAGAGGCTCGGGGAAGGCACCCGCTCCGAGATCGCCCGCGAAGCGGGGTTGGCTGACGACTCCACCACTTCGCGCCGCCTGTCCGACCTCGAGGAGCTGGGGCTGATCGTCAAGACGGGCGAGACCAGGCGGGGCGCGTCGGGGGCCGCTCAGAGCGTATGGAGGATGAAGTGAGCACACGCGTACCGGACCTGCTCTTGGAGCCGACCGACTGGTGCGCCATTTGCCGTGATCCGCTCTACGACGGCGAGGACCATTGGACGGCCGGTGAGCCGCGCTGCGAAGCGCATTGCCCGCTTTGTTCGCCCGAGTGCTGCCCCACATGCGAGGAGGACGGGTCGTGAGCTGGCGCGACCAGGCGGCGTGCGCCGGGAAGCCGACCGAGTGGTGGTTCCCCGCACGCAACGACGGCCCGGACGTCGACCGTGCCCGCTCCGTGTGCGCCTCCTGCCCGGTGCGAGATGAGTGTGAGGACGCCGGCCGCGGCGAGTACGCGGGCATGTGGGGTGGTCACTTGATCGGCGACAAGGAGCGCAAGGCCAAGCGCATCCAGTCAAGGGCGTCCAAGAGGGGCAACAACCAGTGGAGCGGTTCGGTGCCCGCGTCTCTGCGTAGAGAGGTAGAGGGGTGAGGGGGGCAACCCTTCTCCGCGGCGACGCCACCAACCTGCCGCTAGCCGACGGCAGCGTGGACCTGATCGTGACCTCGCCCCCGTACTTCGCGCTCCGGTCCTACCAGGACGGCGGCGAGCACTACGACGGGCAGATCGGCAGCGAACCCACCCCCCGCGAGTTCCTCGAGGCGTTGTGGGCGGCCACCCGCGAGATGGCGAGGGTGCTCAAGCCGTCCGGGTCGATCTTCGCGAACCTGGGCGACAAGTACGCCGGGTCGGGCGGGCACAACAACAGCGGGATCAGCGACAAGAGCACCCTCGCCGGCAACGACCACCGAGGCGGCGGGCCCAAGATCAAGGCGACGAAGCGCTCGGCCCCCGACTCTTACAACAAGACCAGCGACGTCCGCGCCAAGTCCCTCATGGGCCTCCCGTGGCTGTACGCCAACGGCTGCACCGGCGCCCTCGCCGCGCTCGGCGGCCCCGACCCCGGCTTCAACCTGATCCTCCGCGCCGAGATCGTCTGGTCCAAGCCGAACGGCCTGCCCGAGTCGGTGACCGACCGGGTGCGGCGGTCGCACGAGCAGTGGTTCCACTTCACCAAGGAGCCCCGCTACTACACGGCGGTCGACGAGATTCGCGAGCCGCACGCCGAGTGGACGCTGAAAGCCTACGAGTACGAGCGCAGGGCACGCGAGCGTGACGGCGGCTACAAGAGGAAGAAAAACGCCGATCGCGTCGATGGCGGTGAGGTGTGCGACGCCGTCGTCAACCCCCTCGGCAGGCTCCCCGGCTCCGTCTGGACGATCCCCTCCGAACCGCTGCGCGTCCCCGAGGGCTACCCCGACCACTTCGCCGCGTTCCCGCAGGAGTGGCCCCGCCGGTTCATCCTCGGCTGGTCCCCGCCCGGCATCTGCGTCGAGTGCGACCAAGGGCGACGGCCGGTGGTCGCCCGCAAGAAGATGGAGTGGCGCGAATCGCCCACCATCGACGGACGTTCGGCCCCGGGAGCGAGCCGCAAGCCGATGAGCGGGACCATGCTCGCTCCCGCCGAGACCACCATCACCGGCTATGCGTGCGCGTGCGACACCCCCAACGCCCCCACCCGCCCCGCCGTCGTCCTCGACCCCTTTTGCGGCACCGGCACCACCGTCATGGTCGCCCGCGCTCTCGGCCGTCACGGCATCGGCGTCGACATGTCCGCCGACTACCTGCGCCTGGCGCGGTGGCGAGTGTTCGCGTCGGGACACGCATCCAAGGCTGTGGAGCGCACCAATCGCGAAGCTCAGGGGGTGCTTCTGTGAGGTTCTTCATCGCCAATGGCCGCCCCCTCGGCCTGTCCGGATACGTGGTGGTGGAGGGGCCGTACAAGACGAAATCCGCGGCGCGAGATACCCGTGATTACCTGGAATCACTTGTAGGATCAGGGGACGAAAACGAAGTGGTCCCCGCGACGCGTGCAACGTCCGGGGACCCGGCCGACACCTGCAAGGAGGCGTCGACG
>CAZYSW010000676.1:0-3123 GCA_964650105.1 uncultured Nannocystaceae bacterium | reverse complement strand
GCCGTCGCTCGCGCCCTCCTCGCCAAGCAAAACCCCGTCCTCGTCACCGCCATCGACCAAGCCCGCCTCGAAGGCCACATCGAAGGCCACACCGAGGGCCTCGCCGAAGGCCGAACGGAAGAGCGACGTCAGCTCCTACGGACCGTCCTCGAGCGCAGGTTCGGCCCGCTCGCCCCCGAGCACGTCGCGACGCTCCAGCAGGCCGGCTATTCCATCCTCGGCCGACTCCTCGATCGAGCCCTCGCCGCCGACACGCTCTCCGCCGTCTTCGACCGCTGAGCCAACGGCGAACCGCCGACCTCCCCGGATCGCGAGCACCTCGCGCCCTACCGCGACGTCCAGCGTCGGGCGGTCGCGTCAGAACTTCGAGCTGACCGTGAGCATCAGCAGGCGATCGTTGCTGTCGCGCAGGCGACCCGAGAGCGTTCGGACGAAGCGCCACAACAGCTCGTAAGCGAGCTCTCGATCCACGAACATCAGGTCGCGCAGATCGTCTTTGGGGAGCTTGAGCAGCCGCGTCTCCTCGTGCGCAATCGCGTCCGCCGAGCGCGGCATGTCGTCGTCGATGATCGACATCTCGCCGAAGTACATGCCCGGTCGCAAGATCGCGAGCGCCTCCTCGCCCATCCCCGACACCGTGCGGCTGATCCGAATCGCCCCCGAAACGATGAGATACAGCCCATCCCCGGGGTCACCATGGCGGAACACTGCATCCCCACGCCGCAAATCCAGCGATTGCACCAGACCCGCGATCCTCTTTATATGGATCGGCAGCAGCCCCTCGAACAGGCTCACCTGCCGCAGCAAACGCTGCAGATCGGCCTGCATCGCGGCCGTGTCGATCTCACCGGCGACTTCGCGCGCGCGCCGATCCGCCCCCGCGGTCGGCACGGCCGTCGGCGGCATCGGAGGCATCGTGTCCCCCGTGACCGCGGGCTGCGGCGGCATGGTCCGACCCGTGACCGGCGGAGCCTCGATAGCCTCCGCCTCCAGGTCGTCAACGATCCCGAGCTCCTCGAGTCCCGAGCCCATCAGCCCCGAAAGGCTAACCCGACCGCGGCCAAAGCGCAAAGCCTCGCTGCGCAGCCAGCAAGGCCCACCGACCGCGTTTCGGCGACGCGAGCGTCGTCACCGAACGCGATCGTCGGGCGAGTTTCACGGGCCGCGACCATGCCCCGATCCGATGCAAGGCCCCGACGTGGCAAGCTCGAGCTCGCCCGCGGCCAACCTGTCGTTCGATCCCCGCACGAGCACGGCGACGACCCCACGTGACGATGCCTGCTCTCGATCCAGCACCGATGCAGCACCGCATCCTCGAGCCCGAGATCATCGCCGCTGCCTTCGCCGGCCTCGCCTTCATCGCGTGCCATGGACCGGCCACACCCAGCCGCGAGGCCGACGCGAGAGCACCCGGTACGGTGGAGAGTCCCGACGCCGTCTCGCCCACCGTCAACGCTCGCCCCGGGGTACCCGAGCCCCGCGCAGGTCGAGATCGCCTGGGCCAACCAGCGCCCACGTGGGACGAGCTCACCTGGCTCGGTCCCCAAGCGCCCTCGCCCGACGATCTGCGCGGCAAGGTCGTGCTGATCCGATGGTGGACCGACACGTGCCCCTTCTGTCGCAGTACCGCGCCCGCCCTGCGCGAGCTCGACCGCCGCTATCGCGACCGCGGTCTGGTCGTCATCGGCATGTACCATCCCAAACCCCGCGGCACCCCGGTCGACCCCGCTCGCGTCCGTGCCCAGGTCGAGCACTGGGCATGGACCTTCCCCGTGGCGATCGACGCCGACTGGTCCCTCCTCGACCGCTACTGGCTCCGGACGGGTGACCGCGACGCGACCTCGGTCTCCTTCCTGGTCGACCGCCAGGGCACGATCCGCTACGTCCACCCCGGCCCCGAGTTCCACGACTTCGGCCCCGACGACGATCCCCAGGCCCGCCGCGACCACGCCGACCTCGTCACCGCCATCGAGGCCCTCCTCGCCGCCCCCCCACCGGACCCGCGGTCGAACCCCTAGCCTTCCCCCCGACCGACACCCGGGACGCGTCCCCGGGTGACCATCACCCACCGCACCCGCGCTCGAACCCCGGCCTTCTCCCCTCGGCGCGCGTAAGTGCGGCCGCCGTTTTCAGTCGTGATCGGATCGCCGATGCTCACGTCTTCCTCGAAGCACGACGTCGGGTCCTGTGACGCAGCATGCTCGTACGACGAGGTCGAGCTCGCATGCCAGGAAGCCGCGAAGCTCCACCTACAGGCGTGTCGCGACGGCAACAACTCGTCGTGCACGTTCGCCTGCGTCGCGGGCGAAAAGGAGGCCTGCGAGCTGGAGAAGCTGGGGGAGTAACGCATCCGCCCTCCCCGTCGGGGACTCCCTTTGCCCCCGCCGCAACGCCAGCGGCTCCACTCGCGTCTCGATGCTCAACAGGTGATCGTGACCTGGTGCGTGTGCCCCCCACCCGAGGTGCTCACCACCGTCACCGACATCCCGGCCGCGAGATCGGCCATGTGGTTGGCCGTCAGCATGATGCTGTGGCTGTGCGCGGCGCTTCCGGTGATGTCGTAATCTTTCCCTTCGCCCGCCTCGATGTCCGCATGCGGGACCGTGAGGCCGTGCCCATGGGTGGAGGCGATCTGCGCCGTGCCGTCTCCGGTGCAGTCCCCCCCTTCACCCGTTCCCGCGCCATCGGCTTGACCGTCGCTGTCCTCTTCGTCGCATCCGGACAGGACGATGACGAGCGTCGCCGCACCGGCGCCGAGTCGCAAAAAGTCCTTGCGGGTCAGTTGGATCTTCATCATGTCTCGACCTCCGGCGAGGGATCGTCGCCCACGTCAGTGTACGGGATCGGCCAGCCGGAAGGACAAGCTCGTCGGGCTCGAGCGCCAGCACGCCCGAACCGACACCTCCGTTTTCGCACGCGTCCACGACCTCGCCCGTCCTCCCGTCGACCCCGCCAAACGACCTCCTCGTAATCCCCCTTTGCATTCGTGCAGCGCTCTCGCATCCATCGCTCCCATCGCGCGACCACGTAGCCCCCAACCGCGTGTCGGAGAGGTGCCGGCCCCCCCCCCCGGGCCCCCCCCCCCCCCCGCGTGGGGGGGGGCGCCCACCCCCGCGCGCCCGC
>CAZYSW010000675.1:0-3136 GCA_964650105.1 uncultured Nannocystaceae bacterium | reverse complement strand
CGAGCAGCGGGCTCCAAAGCGGAGACATCATCACCAGCCTCGACGGTCGAGCCGTCACGACCGTACCGGAGTTTCGCACCACCATCGCCCGCACCCGCCCTGGCTCCACCGTCCGGCTCGGGGTGTGGCGCGAGGGCAAGGAGAAGGTCATCTCGGTCGAGCTCGGCGAGCTGCCCACCAGCTCCGAGGTTTCGTCCGCCGGCGAGCCCCCCAAGCTGGGCATCGTCCTGCAGGATGCCGACCCGCGCCTTCGCAGAGAGCTGTCGCTCGACGACGGACCGGCGGTGGTGATCACCGAGGTGAAGCCCGGCTCGCCCGCGGCGCGAGCGGGGCTGCGGCGAGGCGACGTGCTCGAGCAGATCGGCAAGGAGGACGTCCGCAACGCGGCCCAGGCCACCAAGCTCCTGCGCGAGCTCGACCTCGGCAAGGGTGTGCGCCTGCGGATCCGTCGAGACGGCACCGGGCGTTTCGTGTACGTCCGATCGAAGTAATCCCGACCGGTCGCCGCGACCGCTCCGCGGGCCGGTCGTTCGCGCCCTACCCGCGCACGCACGGTTCGTGTCCGCCGACACCGGACGAGCACGACGAAGCAACCGTGGGTCGGCACCGTCGTCCGTTCGCTTCGCCCGCCGCCGACCCGCATCGATGCCCGCGAGAACACCGGTTCGCGCGATCGGTGGTGCCGCAGCGACGTGCAACGTCGACTCGATCGCGACCCGAACGCATGCGTCGCCGTTGCCTGCGGCGGGGCGCGACCCAGGCCGCGGCATACAATGGGCACTGACGACGCTCGATGTCGCTTTCAACGCCCGTCGCTCCGGGTGCCCCGGCGGGGGGCATCCACCTCCTGCAGCTCATGCAAACGGTCGCGCGCGCCGACACGCTCGGCGAGATCCACCAAAGCGCGCTCGGTTGTCTGCACGCGACGCTCGGCGTGAACCGCTCGTCACTCCTGGTGTTCGACGAGCACGACGTCATGCGCTTCGCCGCCTGGGAAGGTCTGTCGGAGACCTACCGCCGGCAAGTCGAGGGCCACACCCCCTGGAGCCCCGAGGACGCGGACGCCACGCCGATCCTGGTCCCCGACGTACGGCGCGACCCGTCGCTGACCGAGTACCAGGAGGTGTTCGAGCGCGAGCGAATCGCGGCGCTCGCCTTCATCCCGGTCGTCTTCGGCTCGCGCGTGCTCGGCAAGTTCATGCTCTACTACGAGAGGCCGCACACCTTCACGGACGCGGAAGTCTCCAACGCATGCCTCGTCGCCGGGCACGTGGCCTTCGCCCTCGAGCACCAGCGTGTGACCACCGACCTCGAGCGTCGGCTCGTCGCCGAGTCCGAGGCCCGCGCCGCGGCCGAACGAGAGATCGCCCTGCGCCAGGAAGTCGAACGGCGCAAGAGCCTGCTTTTGCGTGCCAGCGAGGCGCTGTCGCGCTCGCTGGTCCTCGACGAGACCTTCGAAGCGCTGTCGGAGCTGGTGGTGCCCGAGTTCGCCGACTGGTACGTGGTCCACCTCCTCGACGAGGACGGTCGCATCCTCCCGGCCCACATCGGACACACCGACCCGCAGCGATGCGCCCGCGCGCGCGAGGCCGCGCAGCGCAGGCCGGCCCGCGTCGATCTTCCGGTGACCGCACACGCGGCGATCCACTACGGACGCTCGACCCTGATCGAAGAGGTCACCCCGGAGGTCCTGGCCGCGATCGTCCGTGACCCGAAGCAGCTCGAGCTGGCCCTGGAGCTCGGACTCTGCTCGGCGATGATCGTTCCGTTGCGCCTGCCCAACCGGGCGATCGGCTCGATGATGTTCGTGCAGGCCGAGTCCCGGCGTACCTACGCGCTGCGCGACCTGGCCGTGGCCGAGGCGCTCGCCGATCAGACCGCGCTGTCCATCGACAACGCGCGCCTGTATCAGGCGGCCCAGGAAGCACGCGCGCGCGCCGAGGACGTCGCCCGGCGGCTCGACGTGCTGGCCTCGGCGAGCACCCTCATCGGCCCCTCGCTCGAGCCCGAGGCCGCGCTCGAGCAGCTCGCCAAGCTCGTCGTCTCGACGCTGGCCGACTACTGCATCGTGTATCGCCTCGCGCCCGACGGCCTGATCCATCGCGTCGGGCTCGCTCACGCCGACCCCGCGCAGCAAGCGTTGGTGTTCGAGCTCGGACGCCTGGCCCCGCTGACCCTCGACGACGAATTCGGGCCCGGAAAGGTGTTGCGGACCGGCGAGCCGATCCTCGCCCCCTCCATCGAACCCGACGAGCTCCGAGACTCCGCCCAAAGCCCCGAGCATCTGGCGGTCCTGCTGCAGCTCGCCCCCCGCTCCACCTTGATCATTCCGCTGGTCGCCCGCGGTCGAACGCTGGGGGCCGTGGCGCTCGCGGCCACCGACCGCTCGGGCCGCCACTACGGCGAGGGAGATCTGAACCTCGCGCGCGTGCTGGCCCACCGCGCCGCGCTGCTGGTGGACAACGCTCGCCTCTACGTCGAAGCCCGCGATGCGACCCACGCCCGCGACGAGATGCTGGCCATCGTCTCCCACGATCTACGCGCACCGCTGAGCGCCGTCTCCAGCGCGTGCGATCTTCTCGGGCTCGACCCCAGCCCCGAGCACACGGCCATCCTGGCCGGCGTGATCCGTCGCGCGACTGGCCAGATGAGCCGGCTCATCGAGGACCTCCTCGAAGTTTCGCGCATCCACGAGGGGCGCCTGACGGTCGAGCCCGCCCCCGTCGACGTGGCGACGCTGGTCACCAGCGCCCTCTCGCTGCACGCCCCCGTCGCCGAGCAGCGGGCGATTCGCCTCGAGCATGCACCGGTCGACGCCCCCGTGCACATCCGGTGCGATCGCACCCGGGTCATCCAGGCGCTCGGCAACATCCTGGGCAATGCCCTCAAGTTCACGCCCGAAGGTGGCAAGGTCGAGGTCCGCGTCGGCGTCGAGGAGGACAGGGTGTGCATCCGGGTCGCCGACACCGGCCCGGGGATCCCCGACGACCAGCTCGCGCACCTGTTCGACCGCTTCTGGCGGGGTGGTCGGGAGAATCGCGACGGGATCGGCCTGGGCCTGACCATCGCCAAGGGCATCGCCGAGGCGCACGGCGGCAGGATCGAGGTCACCAGCCAGCTCGGCGAGGGCTCGGTG
>CAZYSW010000674.1:0-3145 GCA_964650105.1 uncultured Nannocystaceae bacterium | reverse complement strand
CGCGGGGGCGCGAGGGTCGAGGGGCGCGGTGTCGTTTGTTCGGCGGGCGCCCCGTCTCCCTGCTATGGTCGGTCCGGCGCGATGCTCTCGTCGGCTCGGATCCTCGGGGTGGACCCCGGCACCCGCTCGGTGGGGTACGGCGTCATCGAGCCCCGGCCGGGCCGCGGGACGGCGTCCTCGTATGCGTACGTCGAGTGCGGGGTCATCGTGGCTCCCTCCCGCCTCGACATGCCCGGCCGGCTGCACATCGTGGCGCGGGGGCTGTCGGAGATCGTCGAAGAGCTGCGGCCGGCCGTGCTCGTGTTGGAGAAGGCCTTCCACGGCAAGAACGCTTCGAGCGCGCTCAAGCTCGGACAGGCGCGCGGTGCAATCATGTTGCTGGCCGCGCAGCACGAGCTCCCGGTGTTGGAGTACACCCCCGCCGAGATCAAGCAGACGGTCGTCGGCCACGGCCGCGCCACCAAACAGCAGATTCAGCACCGCGTTCGGCTCCTCTTTCGCCTGCGGAGGGCGCCGCAGAGCGATGCCGCCGACGCGCTGGCCATCGCGCTGTGCCACGCGCAGCGAGCCGGGTTCGACCTCGTCCGTGTGCCCCGGCTCGTCGGCGCCCGGCAAGCACGACGACGAGCGACATGATCGGGTGGTTGTCGGGGATCGTCCGCCATCGCGACCCGCTGACCGGGATCGTCATTCTCGACGTGGGCGGCGTCGGCTACGAGTTGACGGTCTCGTGGCAGACCTTCGCGGACGTGCCCGAGGCCGACCAGCCCTGTGCGCTTTGGGTCCACACCCACGTCCGCGAGGACGTGCTGGCGTTGTTCGGCTTCTCGTCGCGGGAGGAGAAGCGGATGTTCCAGCTCCTCACCGGCGTGCCTCAGGTGGGCCCCAAGCTGGCGATCTCCGTGCTCGGCGGCTTTCCCCTTCCCGAGCTCCTGCAGGCCATCGCCGACGGCGAGCGAGCGTTGCTGGAGCGCATCCCGGGGGTGGGCAAGCGAACCGCCGAACGGATCCTCCTCGACTTGAAGGAGAAGGTCCGCCTTCTCATGGCGACGCTACCGAGCCCGACGACGGACGAGGCGCCTGCGGTCCCGGCCGCTCGCTCGCCGGTCCGCGACGAGGCCCTGGCGGCCCTGGTGGGGCTCGGCTGGAAGCAAAAGGCGGTCGAGGCCGCCCTGGACAAGGCCCTCGCCGAAGATCCGAGCATCGAGACGCTCGATGGCCTGGTCCGTCGTGGGCTGGCGCTGTTGATGGGGCGGTGACGCCGGCGACTCGAAGGACGGCCGGAGGGATCGTCACGGCGGGTCTTTGAGGAGCTCGGCCTGCACCTCAGGGCGGGTCTTCCAGGAGCTCGGCCTGCACCACCGTGACCGCGGGGGTGGTGCGGTCGACCTCGATCGTGCGCTGCACGGGGAAGCGGCCGGGTTTTCGGATCTCGAGCCGATGCATGCCCGGCGCGAGACGGATGCCTTCGGTCCCCGCCGCCCCCAGGCTCCCGACTTGCCCCACGTACATCCCGTCCACGTAGACCTCCGCGTCGGCGTCGTCTCGGGGTGCCTCGACCCGCAAGAGGGTCCCGCCGGCTTCGCTGCGCTTGCACGCGGGCATCACCGCGAGGCCGAGCGCGAAGAGGACCGCGTCAGCGAAGCCGAATCGTGAGCGCATCGGGTGCCTCGACCGCCTCGATGGTCACGGAAAATCCGGGCAAGCTCAACGCCTCGAGGCGACGGGCCAGCGTCGCCGCGTCCAACTCACCCAAAACGCGCAGCGTGACCGCTCCTTGGGTCGAGATGCCTCCGAGCTCGACCCCCGACACGCCCACCACCGCTTCGGTGATCGCCCGCTCCAGACGACGGACCCGGGCGGCCGGCAAGGGCGAGAGCACCGAAACGGCGACCTCGCCGCGTCGGTGCAAGGAGAGCTCGGCGCCGATCTCTCCGACGGCGCGCTCGAGCGCGGTCGAGACGGCCACGTCGGGGTCGTTGGCGAAGCCGGGCGCAGTCGCGGTCGCGATCACCCGGCCGTCGGCGGACGCCCGTACGCTGACGCGCGCGGCGTGCAAGAAGGTGTGTCGCACGGGGCCGAGGGCGTTGCACGACAACTCGAACTGAACCGGGGTGGCCCCGCCGTCGGTCGACAGCGCGCCCCCGAGCTCGAGCAACGTGCGAACGCGCTCGGATGCATCGGCGCAGCCGGGCGCCTGAGTCACGCGCCCGAACCGGAACAATGGCCGCGCCTCGCCGCTCGCCGGCGGCAACAGGCGCTTGGCGAGTCGAGCCTCGTCGATCTCGACTTCGAGCTCGACGACGACCGTGTCACCGTCGGTGCGTTCGTCGACGATCCGATAGGCTCCCGTCCAGGCGCGGACCGAGTCGAGCACGGCCTTGCGCGCCTTCGGATCGACGGGGCCGCTCACGGTCTCGATGGCCTGGGTGAGCGCAGCCTCCTGAGCCCGCTGCGTCGCGCGACGACGAAGCTGCTCGGGGCTGGTCTCCTTGCCGCTCGCCTTGGCCTCGCCGCGGGCGCGATACGGTGCCGCCGAGGCTGCGGGCACCGCGCAAAACGGAAGCAGCAGCAGCGGCCAAGATCGCCACGCGGCGCGCATCGAGTCGCATCATGATCGTCGCGGTGCCGCGATCGCAAGTTTTGTCCGCGGCGCGCGGCGCATTCGCCGGCGCGGCGTGCCGCAGCCGGGGGCGAAGGCGGCAAGATGCTCCAGACGGGGACGGAGGGCTGGTCAGACGCGGCTTCCTGGGCTAGTAACGGCGTTCCATGCTCCGTCCTCCCTTTCCCGGCCATCGCCGTTACAGCATCACGCATCGTGCCGTGCAGCGCCTGCGCGAGCTGATCGCGACGCGCGACGACGAGGACGACGAGGCGTTGCGGGACCGCCTCGATGCCGCGCTCGGCGTCGCCGAGGACGCTGGAAAGGCGATCCGCACCCTCGACGCGATGCTCGGGGAGCCGCAGACGCTCATCCCGGTCGATGCGTTCGGGGACGTCCTGTACGCGATCATCAAGGAAGACACGGTCGTCACCGTGCTCCCGCAAGGGCACGGCGAGGAAATTCTGCAACGCGGCCTCGCCATGGAGCAGAAGGTCGCCGCGGGCCAATCCAAGGAGCGCGCCCACGATCGCGAGGAGGATC
>CAZYSW010000673.1:0-3156 GCA_964650105.1 uncultured Nannocystaceae bacterium | reverse complement strand
TGTACTGGAACCGTCCCGCCGACGTCGACCCCAGCACCCTGTCGGTCGTGTTCGCTTTGCCGAGCCGCTTGGAGCGAATGCTGCGTGATTTGACGAGCGTCGACGAGGCCCTCGACGCGGTGCTCCCCCTCGACAGCCCGCGTCCCGAGGCGCTCTTGCGCCCCGAGGCGCTCGGCGTCGCGCCGCTGGTCGCCGTGGGGACGTACGTACTGCGACCGCTCTCGGCTCCGCGCGCCGAGGTGGAGCAGGCGCTCGCTGCCGCGGGGCTGCGCGCGACCCAAACCGAAGGATTCACGATCTACGAGCCTCAACCGCCGTTTCCGTGGCGGGTCGTGTTCCTCACCGACGACGTCGTCGCGTTCGTCCCCACCAAGGAGATCGGGACCGGCCTCGGCCCGCTGACCGCAGGACGGGATCTTCCGCCGTCGCCCCTCGAAAACGAGCTGCGCCGCGTGCTGAAGGAGGAACCCACCACGTTGTTCGACCTGTATGCCGCGACGCCGCTGGTCCACTTCGATCTGGGCGAGGACGTCGTGGGGCTCGCGTTGCGGATCCGTCCGTGGCAGAAGACCGGCATGGACGTCGAGCTGCGACTGCAGCCCAGCGGCGACCCGGCCGAGGCCGTCGCCGTCCTCGAAAAGCGCCAGGCGCCGCTGGAAACCGAGCCGGTGCAGAAGCTGGTGGAGCGCGTCGCCTTCACCGTGGATGCCGGGGCGGTCGCTGGCCGCTTGCAGCTCACCGAAGGCGACGTCGCCGTGTTGCGCGAGGCGGGATGAGGCACGCGGTCGCACGAGCGTTGTCGTGCGTGTTGTGCTTGGCATCGACGGGATGCCCGCGGGAAGGGGGCACGTCGTCGCCGGCCGCCGCCACGCCCGAAGCACCACCGACGACGAACGATCCCCAGCCCGCACGGTGCGGCCCGCCCGGTCAGCGCTTCGACGGCATCGCGTTCGTGCCTCGAACGGTCCGCCTCGCGGCGGTCGTCGACGTGGCCTCCCCCGAGCTCGACGATGCGCTGGCCGCCTTGGCGGAGGCCGCCGACCGCGGCGCACCGCTGCCCATCGACGTCGCGTTCGCGACCCGGCAATGGTCGTGGGAGATCCCGTTCGTCCTCCGCACGCTCGACGACGCGGGCTTCGAGCCCGCCGAGCTGTTGCGCGTGCGCACCGAGGATCGCCTGGTGGCGTGGATGTGGCCGATGCGATGCGACCTGGCCCAGGCGCGCGAGAGCGTCGAAGCCCGCTGGGGAGTCCGGACGCGCAGCTCGGTGAACGCCGTGATCGGAACACCCACCGAGACGAGCGCCTTCGCGTTCGACGTGGTGTTCTTGGAGGGCGAGGTCGGGGCGTTGGTGCCCCGCACGCGCGGCGCCGCGCTGCTCGAGGATCTGGCCGAGCCCGGCCCGTCCTACGGCGCACTGGGCGGCGACACGCGTCCGACCGGGGCGCTGATCGAGGTTATGGAGCCGGCCGTGATTCGGATGGTCGTGCGCGGCCCGTCCCTGGTGGCGGGCACCGGGGGAGCGCAGGGCGGCGAGGGGTTGGTCCGGGTCACGGCCGCGGGCGTCGAGTTCGGTGGTAGCCTCGCGCCGGACCCATGACAGGCGACCAGGCTTCTCGACTGCTCGAGCTGCTCGAACCGATCCTCGCCCACGTCGCTCGACTCGAGCCCGGCAAGTGCACCAGCGCCGACGAGGCCGCGTCGCTTCGCGCCGAGCTCGAGGCTGCGTTCCCCGCCGATGGAGAGCGTGCGAGCGCGATCGGTGCGGAGCTTCGCCGCGGCATCGAGGAGGGCTGGCTGTGCAACCGCGGGGAACCAACCGCCAGGTTTTCTCGTGTGGCCAAGGCATGCCCCGACACCCACGACCTGTCGGTCGACGCCGTGTCGCTCCAAGGCGCTGCGGTGCCGCACGTGCACCCGCAAGGCGAGGTGACCCTGGGGTTTCCGGCGCCGGGGTCCGACGCGTCGGTGCGGTTCGACGGTCACCCACCCGGCTGGGTCGTCATGCCGGCGAACAGCCGTCACACCCCGACGGTGACCCACGGCCGGATGCACCTGATCTACTTTCTGCCCGCCGGGGCCATCCAGTGGCTTCCCCCCGAATAGATCGGGGGTGGACCCGTCCATGGGCGCTCGCCGTGCGACATTGCGTCTTCTGCGCACGCCCGCAACCACGCTTTTCGAACGCCCTGCACACCGATTTCCAGCGACAGGGGCTGCGTCGATCCCAGCCCAGTTGTGATACCTTCCCGGCCATCTCAAGGAGCACGCGCCCAGTGAACCTCGTTCGCAACCTCGCAGCCCTCGCGATCACCCTCACCCTCGGGGTGGCCGTCGCCCCCGGATGTGGACCCAAAAAGCCCAACGGGACGAGCAACCCGCCGGGTGGCTCGAACGCCTCCGGTGGAGGTGGAGCGACCAGTGGCGGCGGATCGAGCGCCTCGAGCGACGACGCTGGAGGCGAAGCCGGCGGCGACGGCGGTGGAGCGCCGACCACCTGCGAAGCGAAGGTGGCCGGGGCCCCGGTTCCGCTGTTCGAGGAGAAGGTCCTCATTCGTCCGCCCGTGAACGTCGAGCTCGTCGAAGACAACCCGACCTTCGCCACGACCTACGCCTCGGCGGGATTCGTCTCGGCCTGCGACGCCACGGTCGATCGCATGAGCCTGTTCGTCTTCCAGAACGATCCCAAGAAGAAGCTCGGAACCTACCTCGACGAGGTCGTCAACGAAATGTTGCCGAAGTCGGGGTATCAGAACGGCACGCGCGACAAGAACTACCTGGAGACCGACACCGATGCTCACACGGGCGTCGAGTATCCGGCCGCCGACGGGGCTCCGCCCGCGAAGCTGTACATCGCGGTGGCGCGTCGCTTCGACAACGTGTTCGTCATCCTCTATCAGACGCGGCCCGACGAGTTCGTGGTGCTCAAGCCCACCTTCGAGGAATCGGCGAAGTCGCTGCTCGTCATCCCGCCCGACGCGTGACGCGAGAAGCGGTGACGGCGTGCCTGCGCACGCCGGCCTCGCCCCCGGACCCCGCCCGTGCGGCCACGCCCCGCGCGCGCGGGGTTTTCGGTGCCTGCCACGTTGCAGCGCGGCCGCCGTTGCAGTAAACCCACCGCACTTGCCCGGCCCCTTTCGACCCCATCGTCCAGAG
>CAZYSW010000672.1:0-3168 GCA_964650105.1 uncultured Nannocystaceae bacterium | reverse complement strand
GCAGGTCTATCCCTACCCGACCTCGACCTACAAGAACGACACGCCGGACGCCTTCGGGAAGACGGGCTTCACCGACGACAAGGCGAGCGACAAGGCGAGCACGGGCGACAAGACCTCGACCACCAAGACGCTCACCGACAAGCCCGAAGAGAAGCCGGCGGACAAGAAGACCGAGACGCCGCCCGACAACACCGGATCGGGCAAGAAGACGGCGACCCCGGGCCGCGGGATCCCCGCGCCGCCGGGCGGCCGGCCGCGTCCGGGGACGAAGTGAACGGCGGCGGGCTCCCGCGAGCACGCCGCGACGAACGCCGCGCGGGGTCGAGCCGCGGGTCGGCAGACTTCGAATGACTTGATTGGAGCCGAGCGTGCGCTCGGCCTGGGATGAAGGGGCGAACAGCGTGTCCAGAACCATGCGGACGAGAGCGATGGGTACGGTTGGGATTGGGATCGGGAGCGTGATCGCGCTCCTCCTCGCGACGGGTCTCCTCGTGACGGGAGCTTCAGGCTGCATCATCAAGGCAGCCGACGACGATGGCGGCGACGGCGGAGGCGGCAGCTCCACCGGCGGCGGCGATCCCGGCGACGATCCCTGCGAAGGCGTCCCCGTGGAGGGTCAGTGCCTCGACGACAGCACCATCCAGAGCTGCTTCACCGACGAGAACCAGATCCCCGGCCAGGCTCCGAACACCCAGATCGTCACCGTCACCTGCAAGCCCGAGGAAAAGTGCGAGGTCGGGCCGAACGGCGCGATGTGCCAGGTGCAGGGCGACTGCTACGCAGGCGAGACCCGCTGCAAGGACGCCACGACCCTCCAGATCTGCGACCAGAACGCCTGGGTCGACTCCCCTTGCGCCCCCTCCGCCTGCGTGGCGCAGCCGGGCTTCGGCGCCGCTTGCCTGTCGAACGACGGAGGCAGCGGCCTGACCCTGAGCGGCAAGCTCGTCTACGAGTACCTCGTCCCGAACGCCAACCTCACCGACTTCAACCCCACGCCCCAATCCGAGGGCGCCGTCGACTTCTTCGTGACGGTCTACGACTTCTCCGATCCCAACGCCTCGCTCAGCGAGATGCTCGTCGGCATGGCGCTGACGAGCTTCGGCGGCGGCGGCATGGACCCCGGTGACTTCGTCGTGCCGCTCGACAAGCCGCTCAACGAGGACACCTTCATCTACTTCTGGCCCATCCTCTTCGACAACCAGGGCCAGCCCCGGATGGGCATCGCCAAGGCCGAGAGCGACAGCGCCCTCCACCAGGAGTCGAACGAGTACTGGTCCTGGGGCTTCGAGACCTGCCCGTTCGGCACGGGCGAGTGCGGTCTCACCGATCTCGGGACGCTCACGATCCGCCACACGAGCGGCCCCGAGCCCGACGAGAACTCGGGCGCCGCCCACATCTACCAGTGGTTCGACTACGGGATCTTCCGCTTCGAAGACCTCTATCCCGGGGTCAAGCCGCTGAGCTTCGGCGTCTTCTGGGCCCCCGGAAACGCCTTCGACTGCGGCAACTGCTTCGCCCCGCCCCAGCTCGGCGGCTCGAGCGTGATCTACGATCCGCAGGCGAACCTCGCCGACCACTACCAGAGCACCATCAACATCAGCGGCAGCACCGGCAGCCCGACGCAGTGGTCGAAGAGCGTCATCAACCACGAGTTCGGCCACTGGTCGATGCAGAGCTACACGCGGAGCCCCGGCGAGGGCGGACCGCACTACGTGAACGAGGCCTGCAAGCCCGGCCTGGCCTACAGCGAGGGCTACGCGACCTTCACGGGCCAGACGCAGATCTCCGCTGGCCCCTCCGACAACGACCCCATCTACTTCACCAAGAAGAGCGGGACGGTGTTCTGGGTCGACATCAGCAACAACACCTGGGATCTCGGGGGTGGCCCGGGCCAGGCCCTCGCGCTGCCCGATCCGAATGGTCCCATCAGCCAGAACATCAACGAGAACGTCGTCGCGAGCATGTTCTGGTCGTGCTGGGCCCAGAACGACGCGGTCGCGCCGCAGGGCCTCGGTGAGACGCCGGTCTACGCGCCCCTCCGAAGCCCACGGCTCCTCAACAACGGGAGCTACAACCGCGGCTACGCCACGGTCGACTTCATCGACTACCTCGACGCGATGAAGTGCGGCGGCCACGCGACAGACGCGCAGATCAACGCGGTCACCTCGTCCGTCGGCTACCCCTGGGACGACAACCCCACCTGCCCCTGAGCGACCAAGCGAGAGGAACCAAGAACCATGATGCGCAACGTAGCCAAGCTCTCCGTCGTCGCGACGCTCCTCGGGGGCTCCCTCTGGGGCTGCAACGGGGGAGAGACGCCCGACCCACAGCACGCGCCGCCCTCGACCTCGGAGGCCCCCGCCGCCGAGACGAAGGGGCCGCGCGCGGACCAACCCAGCGCGACCGATCTCGAAGGCTCGAGCCTCGCGGACGCCGAAGTCCCGTTCATCCTCACGGTCACGCCGAGCGTGGAGGCGCTCCCCGAAGGCCTCCCGGAGGGCGGCGTCGTCGAGCTCGTCGCGACGATCGAGTCGCACACCGGCTTCAAGACGCCGACCAAGATCCACGTCGACCTTCCGCCGAACGCCAAGCTGCTCGACGGCGAGGCGCTCGAGACCCTCGCCGATCTGCCCGCCGGCAAGACCACGCGCCGCTTCAAGGTCGAGGTCACGGGCGAGCTCTCCGACCCCATCAAGATCTCGGTCGGTATGGTCGACCCTCACGGCCGCTTCGGCGCCCACGCCACGCGGCTCTACCCCGAGCCCGAAGAGGCCACCAACAAGGTGCGGACCTCGCGCGTCCCGAAGCCGCCCGTCGGTCGCCCGGGCCAGGGCCTGTCGCGTGATCCGTCTGGCGGAGCCGCCGCAGGCCCGACGCAGCCTGGCACCCGATGAGCCGAGCGTGGAGAGGCGCCGCCCTGACCGTGGGGGCGGCGCTCGTGTTCGGTTGCGCGAGCCGCAAGCCAGCGCCCCGCCCGCTCCCCCCGGGCGTCCAGCGCGCGGCCGACGGTTCGTGCTGGTACAACCCGCCGGTGAACTGCCCTCCCCCGCCGATGACCTGCGAGGCGCCGCCGCCGCAGCGCGTGGCCTGCCCCCACTGATCTGGCCGTCGGGACGACGCCGTTTGCGGTCAGGTGGACTCGGGTCGGCGGCCCGGCGTCCACTCCGG
>CAZYSW010000671.1:0-3168 GCA_964650105.1 uncultured Nannocystaceae bacterium | reverse complement strand
CGCTGCCGCAGACCCGCATGCAGGCGCTCGCGGCGTGGGCGGGCCTCGTCGCCACGGCGCTCGGCGACCTCGAAGGGTCGACCCGCGCGGGTCCGGGGCGCACGTCCGGTCGAGCCGGAGGCCGAAACGAGATGACCGGCATCACCGCACGATGACGCCGGTCGGAAGTTGGTCGCGCACGCCTGTCGCAGGAGCCAGAGAAGTCGAAGTCGTCGCGGGAGCGAGTGGACGAGCCGGGGGAGCGTGCGCGCGACGACCATCCCACCCCCGGCCGCCGGAGGTCAAGAAACTTCGCGAACCAACGCGACGTGTGTGTGCTCGGGCGTGGCCACACGTGCCCCGGTGAGGACCGAGCCCGGGTGGACCCTCGCGAGCCCGCCCGCGATCGATCCGTGGGGCGTCCCCCGACGGTGCCGCGGTCGGCGGTGCCCCGAGCCGATCCGATCCGCCTCGGGTCGGCGGACGTCGTTCGGTCGCGTGAGACCGCCTCGGGTCTCGCTTCGGTCTCGCGTCGGTCCAGCGCCGAAGACGACCGCGTTCTCGCACGCGATGCCGGGTCTTGCCTCGCAGGATCTCGGAACCATCCCGCGGGGCGATCACACCGTCCCCGTCGACGCGGGCTGCATCGCCCGATGCTCGAACCGTGCCCGATCTCGCTTCGGCGTCACGCCTTGCCGACGCCGACGACCGCGGCGTTCTCACCCCGCGCGACGCCTCCGAGAGCCGGTCAGGGGTCTTTCACGGAGGTGCTCGCGGCCTCCGCCGGCGGGGGCTCTCCCGCGTCCGGCGGCGGGGGGACCCGTCGCGGCGACTCCCCCCGGATCACGCGGCAGGGGTCGCACATGCGATCGAGCGGGAGGTCGCCGTCCTCGGCGGGTGCAATGGTCATGCCGGGCGCGAAGAGCCACACGCCGTCGCACCCCGGGACCACGCAGGGCATGATCTCGACCCCGGGCTCGACCTCCAGGGCGGAGGTCCCGGCCGGCACCATCTTCGAGCACTCGTCGCACAGGCGAACGGGGTCCTCGAGTCGACCCGCCAGGAAAGCCTGGAGCTGTGCGCCGGTCTTGTGGGTCCACGTCCGATCGCACCCGGGTCGACCGCACGGGACTTCGCGGTCGGCATGCAAGCGACAGAACTCGCGACACACGTCGCACATCCGCTTGGGCAAGGGCGCCTCGGCCTCCAGGTCCGTGGTCTCGAGGGCGACCCACGCTCGGAGCTGGGACTCGCGATCGATGAGCACCGTTCGGGTACAGCCGTGTACCTTGCACACGACCTCGCGCTCGATCAGCATGTCGAGCTTGCGCTTGCAGACGTCGCACAGACGTCGCGGTGGACCTTCGGTCGCGGCGCGTCGCCGCTTTCGTCGACGGCGACGCTTTGCGGGCTCGTCCACCTCGGCGGTCTCGCGGTCGGGTGCGACGGCTTCTCGCGCCTGACGCCTCAACCACGCCCGTTGCTTGAGCTGTGCGTCACGCGTCCATCGCCAGGTGCGACGACAGGTCTCGATCCGGCACGGGACCTCCACGTCCCCCAACTCGCGCTCCGCACGGCGACAGTCGTCGCACAGTCGGGCAGGCAACTCCGCCGAACCGGTCTTCTCGAGCAGGGCGAGTTGCGCCGCCTTCGCGAAGTGCCAGGTCTTGTCGCATCCCGGGTTCGCGCACGGCACCTCTCGATCCTCGAGCGCGTGAAAGCGGACGAGGTGATCGGCACACATCCGCTTGGGCGGCGGCTGGCCGAAGGCGCGGATCTGCTCCTCGGCCGACCAGGTCCAGGTGTTCTCGCAGCCCTCGACCTTGCAGGGCACCTCGCGATCGTCGAGGTGACTGAACAACCCGGCTGTGAGGACCGACAACGCTGCGGTGCTCCCGCGCGTCTCGCCGGACGCGGAGGCGTTTCCCCGATCGCTGCCTTCGCGGCCTCGGCCGCGACGTCGACGGCGCTTGCGGCGAGGAGCTTGGGCGGTCTCGGACTCGGGAGCGGCGACGGTGGCCGGGGCGTCGTGGGCCCCGCGATCTGCATCGTGAGACAAGGCGCCGAGTATCCCCTCCCCCCAACACGACAGTCCAGGCCCGACGCGATCGCGCGACCCGCGAGCACGCGCGGGGCGGGCGTGCAGCAGGTCTCGCGAGACGGGCCTCGAAACCAAAGCGCCCTATAATGCCTCTCGTATAGGACGAAATGCTCGGGCTGGAACTCCTCCTCGGTGGTGCGGTCGCGGCCGGCACCTACCTGTTCGCCAAGAAGAAGAAGGCCAGTACGGGCCAATCCGCCGCCGCTGCCGCGGCGACGGGTGGAGCGACGGCGGCCACGGTGTGGCTGATCTCGTTCGCGTGGCCGTTGTTTCTGGTCGGCGCGGTGGCGGGCGGTTGGTACCTGGCCAAGAAGAAGCAGCCCAAGGCCCTGCCTCCGGCCAGCACTCCGTGACGGCGGGCGCTGCCGCCGAGCAGGTTCGGCTCGCGCCGAGGGCGGTTCGCAGCCCCGCGACGCGATCGCCGGCTCAAGGGACGAGGACCACGTAGTAGTAGGCGACCGGCGCGACGAAGACGAGCGCGTCGATGCGATCGAGCATGCCGCCGTGCCCGGGCAGCAGCTTGCCGGAATCCTTCACCCCGAACGTCCGCTTGATCATGGACTCCACCAGATCGCCCGCCTGTCCGCAGATGCTCGCGACGACGCCGAGCGCCACCGCGTGGCCGATCGGCAAGTCCGGGAGCGCCCACAGCGAGCCGATCCCGACCGTCGCCAGGCACGAGCCGATGATCCCGCCCACGCTGCCCTCCCAGGTCTTCTTGGGACTGACCGCCGGATAGAGCTTGTGCTTGCCCCACGCCCGGCCGAAAAAGTACGCGACGGTGTCGGAGAAGAACGCCATGCACAGCGTCACCGCGAGCCAGTTCGCCTCGCCGGCGCGCTTGAGCAGCGGCAAGACCGACATCAGCAGGGGGACGTAGAGCAACCCGGACAGGACCACCGCGAAGTGCCGACCCGCGTTCGGCAACTGCTCGGACCGGCCGAGGGTGGCGAACCCCAGGATCACCGCCCCGAACGTCAAGAGCGGAGGCAGGACCTCGGCGGGGGTGGTGAACACCGAGGGCAGAACGACGATCGCGACCCCCAGCCCGCCACTGACGATGCGAAGCAACCAAGCGCCGTCGGTCT
>CAZYSW010000670.1:0-3181 GCA_964650105.1 uncultured Nannocystaceae bacterium | reverse complement strand
CGCCTTTCGCTGCGACGACCTCCGCAACGATCCTCCCCCGTCACCCCCCCGGGAAGGTCGCCGTGCAACGCCGCGTCGTGCTCCTACGACTCCCTCACGTTCGACGTTCCATCTTGCGACCACGCAGCCACGTCCCGTAGTGCCTGCACAGCAAGCGCCACGCTTCGTGCTCCGCACGCTCGGCCTCCAACCTCGCGCCCAGAGCCTCCGCCGCCTCGAGGTCGACGACCTCGGCCCCGAGCAGCATCTTCCAATGCTGCACGATCTCGACGAGCGCGTCCGCACGATCGGGCGCCTCCTCGGCCTCGGCGTCCTGCGCGTACTCGATGAACGTGTCGAGCAGCCCACGCAAGAACGCGGGGTCGTGCAGCCCCTGCCGTACGCGCTGCTCGATCACCGCCAGCGGGTCGTCGGTCCGCGGCACCTCGGTCCGAAACGAACGAATGCACACCGCACACACCAATGGCCGCGTTCCGTCGCTCGACGCGCCCTGCCCCCGAAACAGGCGAACCTCGTCCTCACCGCGACCGCAAAACGAGCACTGCACCCCCGCAGTCTACTCGCCGGGACCGCCCCCGACCTCCGTCCTTCGCGCCTCCTCCCCTACGCACCGCCTACGAGCACACCATCGACCCCACCCCATCGCCGAGCGCCTCTCCGCAGCGCGCGGCGGGCCGCCCTCCGCCCCACGCCCGTCCTCCCGAACCGCCCCCGCAGCGCGAACGAACGCTCCGCAACGCGATCGATCTCGCGCTTTTCCGACGCGCCCCGCGTGCCTGCGCTCGACCTACTCGATCCGACGCCCGGACTGGTACACCGCGCTCACCAACGGCGACCCTGCGTGGTAGACGAGGTCGCGATAGTCCGGCGTGTCGAGCACGAGCAGGTCGGCGCTACGCCCCGGCACGAGCGAGCCGACCTCCGCATCCAGCCCCAGCGAGGCCGCGGCGTTGTGCGTCGCAGCGCACACCGCCTCTGCCGGTGAGAGCCGATTGCCGTAGCACCCCAGCGCCAGCACCAACGCCAGATTCTCGAGCGCGCAAGACCCCGGGTTGCAGTCGGTCGCCACCGCCACGGGCACACCCGCCTCCACCAGCGCCCGCCCGTCGGCGAACGGCTTGCCCAGCACCGTCGACGTCCCCGGAAGCAAGATCCCCACCACCCCGGCCTCGCGCAACGCCTTGCGCTCGTCGTCGTCGAGATGAAGCAGGTGATCGGCCGAGCGCGCGCCGAGCTCCGCCGCCAACCGAGCCCCACCGGTCTGTCCGAGCTCGTTGGCGTGAACCCGCAGCTCGAGCCCCAACGCCCGCGCCCGCTCCAGCACGCGCCGCGACTCCTCGGGCGTCAGCGCCCCGCGATCGCAGAACACGTCGGCATAGTCCGCCAGTCGCTCGGCCACTACCGCCGGCAGGATCTCGTCGCAGATCCGGTCGATGAACGCCGCCCGGTCCGCCTCGCTCCCCCGCGCCTCGGCCGGGATCGCATGCGCGGCCAAACACGTGGTCCGGATCCGAAACCCCGCCGCCGCCAACCGTCGCGCCACCCGAAGCTGCTTGAGCTCCGTCTCCAGCTCCAGGCCGTACCCGCTCTTGACCTCGAACGTCGTCGTCCCGGTCCGCTGCATCCGCGCGATCCTCCGCAGGCTCTGAGCGAACAGCTCGTCCTCCTCGATCGCCCGCGTCTGCCGGACGCTCGACAGGATCCCGCCACCCGCCGCGAAGATCGCCTCGTAGTCGGCCCCGCCCAGCCGCATTTCCAGCTCGTCTCGGCGGTCTCCCGCCCATACCAAATGCGTGTGCGCATCGACCAGCGCCGGCATCACCGTCTTGCCGCGGCAGTCGACCACCTCCGCGCCCGACAGCGCGTCGCGGTCGAGCCCGGACGTCGGTCCCACCCATGCGATCCGGCCGTCTCGCGCCACCACCGACCCGTCCGCGATGCGCCCGAGCTCCCGCATCGCCGCCCCCGCCCGAGGACCCTCGGGCCCGGCGAGCGTGAGCACCTCCGCCGCGTGATGAAAGACGATCGTCTTCGACATCGGTGCTACCGGTCCCCGTTCCACGTGCGCCCGGGCACCCGCACACCGTGCGCCTCCGCGAACGCACGCGCCTCGTCGTAACCGGCGTCCACGTGCCGCACCACGCCCATGCCCGGGTCGGTCACCAGCACCCGCCCCAGGCACCGCTCGGCACGGTCGCTCCCGTCGGCGACGACCACCATCCCCGCGTGCAGGCTGTACCCGATCCCCACGCCACCGCCGTGGTGGACCGACACCCACGTCGCCCCCGCAGCCGTGTTCAGCAACGCGTTGAGCACCGGCCAGTCGGCGATCGCGTCCGAACCATCCTTCATCCCCTCGGTCTCGCGATTGGGCGACGCCACGCTCCCGCAGTCCAGATGATCGCGACCGATCACGATCGGCGCCGAAATCTTCCCCGAGCGCACCAGCTCATTGAACCGCAACCCGGCGCGCTCACGCTCGCCGTATCCCAGCCAACAGATCCGACACGGCAACCCCTGAAACTTCACCTGCTTCTGCGCCAGCTCGATCCACCGCCGCAGCGACGCCTTCTCCGGGAACAGCTCGAGGATCGCCGCGTCGGTCACCGCGATGTCCTTGGGGTCGCCCGACAGCGCCGCCCACCGGAACGGCCCCTGCCCCTCGCAGAACAGCGGACGAATGTACTCCGGGATGAACCCCGGAATCTCGAACGCATCCTCCACGCCGGCCTTCACCGCCTGCGCCCGGATATTGTTGCCGTAGTCGAACGCCACCGCGCCCCGCTTCTGCATCTCCCGCATGGCCGCCACGTGACGCCCCATCGCGTCGACGCTGCGCTTGACGTACTCCGCGGGGTTCTCGCGCCGCAGCTTCGCCGCCTCGTCCAGCGTCAGCCGGTCGGGCACGTACCCGTGCAGCTCGTCGTGCGCGCTGGTCTGATCGGTGACCACGTCGGGAATCACCCCGCGCCGCACCAGCTCCGGCAGCACAGTCGCACAGTTGCCGAGCAGCCCCACGCTCAGCGACTCCTTCTTCTTCTGCGCGTCCTCCAAGAGCTCGAGCGCGTCGTCGAGGCTCGTCGTCGACCGCATCAGATACCCGGTCTGCAGCCGCCGCTCGATCCGGTGCGGATCGATCTGGTGCGCGATCTGTTCTCCCTCGCGGCGGTCAGCGGTCTGC
>CAZYSW010000669.1:0-3183 GCA_964650105.1 uncultured Nannocystaceae bacterium | reverse complement strand
GCCTGGAGCCTGGCGCCCGCACAGCTACGACCCCCGGCGCCGCGCCGCAGTCCGGAGTCCGAGGAACCGGCTCAGGTCGATCTGTGGAGCTCGGCGCTGCTTTCTGGGTTTGCACGGGCAAGCCGCCTGAACGAGGTGCCCACGTACCTTAATGCCCTTTCTGCGCGGGCGGGCATGCCAGAGGCGCAAGCTCTGACCAGCATCGCCTTCATGCTTCGCCTCGCCCCTGAGCTTTTCGCCTTCCACCTATTGCTCTGGCAAATCGCCAAGGAACGTCCATGACCGAACTCGACCCAATCCGTTTCAAGGACAACCTCGGTGCGACGCTGGCGCGGTACATTACAACTGCCGCCGCAGTGTCATCAGCGCGAGCGCCCCGACTGTCACGCGCCGTGGCCGACGCATGCGCACGCGCGGCATTGGTGCGCGGCCCATTCGTCGAGAGCCTGCCAGACTTCGAGAAGGGCGGCAGTATTGAAGAACTGGTGGGCAATGGGGCACTGCACGGTGCGTGGTCGGCACTCTCCGAAAGTGAAGAGGGGCGATCCCTCTGGCGTAGGCGGCTTCACCTACACCAGTCAGCAGCCATTGGTCGCGACGAAAACTATCTGGTCGCCACGGGTACCGGCTCGGGCAAGACGGAGTCTTTTCTCTTCCCATTGATCGACGATCTCCTGCGTCAGGGAGAACTGGAGCGGCCAGGCGTTCGCGCAATTTTGGTCTATCCTCTCAACGCCCTCGCAAACGACCAGATGCACCGTATCGCCCGACTGTTGTTTCGGGACCTTGGCGACCCCGGCATCACGCTCGGGCGCTTCACCGGGCAAGTGCGCTCTGATGCCACGAGATCGGACGAAGAAGGACGGCTGACCGCCACGCCCACCTTTCAGGCTGACTTCCCCGACGCTCGACATGCTCCGCGAAACTGGCTTCTTGCCAGGGGCGAGATGCTTCAGACCCCGCCGCACATCCTCGTCACCAACTACGCCATGCTCGAGCACGTCCTGCTCTTGCCGCGAAACCGAGCATTGCTTGCCGGCGCGGACGTCCGTTGGCTCGTCCTCGACGAGGTCCATACCTATACGGGTGCTCAAGCCATCGAAGTCGCCTTCCTCCTGCGAAAGCTGAAGGCGCGGCTCGGCATACCCCAAGGACAGATCCGTTGTGTCGGGACATCCGCAAGCCTCGATCCAGCGAAGCGCGAAGAACTCGCACGCTTCGCAGAAGACCTGTTCGGGGAACCGTTCCCAAGCGGAGACGGGGCGGTCATCACCGCGGAACGACGACTGCATCCAGCCCTCACCGACGGCGTGGAACCACAAGGACTCTCCGCAGCCGATTGGGTTAGAGCAGGACGAGCACTCTCGGAGCTACGAGAGCAAGGGTGCCTCGCAGCTGAAAACGTCGACTATTTGACCGAGGACTGGAACGAGGCGATGCGGGAAGCTGGCCTCGATGCGCTACTCCTCGACCCTGCGCAACCGTTCGGCGAAGCGCTTATTGCGCGGCTAGCTGGCATCAAACAGGTTCGCGACGTAGCCAGTGCGCTCAAGGAGCGAGCTTTGCCATTCGCCGATCTCGCGGCGCGGGTTTTTGCGTCAGAGTCTGGAGAGACGGCGCGGACAGCCCTAACGGCTCTGATCTCACTGGGCGTTCTGGCTCGACCTTCCGTCCCAGGCGCGTTTCCACTTCTCCCGGCACGCTTTCATCTCGCCGCCTCGGGCGTGGAGGGTGTCGCGCTAAAGCTTTCTGCAAGCGACGTCGAGAATTGGGCGGACTTCAGGCTTTCTCGCAATGGTACGCACATCGACGGTGCCCCGGCCTATCCCCTTCTCGTCTGCCGCAACTGCGGCGAGCCCTACGTCGAGGGCTGGGACGATGGAACAATGCTTCACCCCCGTCCCGAGATCAGTCCCGGAGCGAGGCGCCGGGTCTTGAGGTTGATCAGGGCGGGAGAGGCCGCGACAGAGATAGACCCTGACGAACTGGACGAGGAACCCGAGGAGGAACCTCCCTTCGAATTCTTCGCCGACACTGGCGAGTTGGCCGACGGCCCTGAGGAGGGCGTGCTCTCCCTTGCCGAAGCCCCGATGCGCGACGATGCCGAGGAACGGCGCAGCTACGTCCGGAAATGCCTATCTTGCGGAGCGACCGGCGGACGCTTCGCTGAGCCTGTTACTCCGATCCACCCTGGTGACGATGCGCTCGCGTCGGTAACTGCGCAGGCACTGCTCGAGGCCCTGCCTCCGCCGCAGGGGCGGTCGTCGGAAGCACCGATGCAAGGGCGAAACCTCCTCGTCTTTGCGGACAACCGGCAGGACGCGGCGTTCTTCGCCCCATTCTTCGAGCGTACGGCTCGAGATCAAGCGCTCCGTGCAGCTATGGTCCAGGCGCTGCGTCGAGAGACCAACGAAGCTTTGGACCTCATGGGGCTGCGCGATGGTGTCTGGACGCAGCTCAGGCGATCCGGCTTCAAGCTATATGATCGCCGCAATCCAGAACCTCTGAGCAGCAGCGCCGCCAAAGACCGCCTGATGGCCCTGATCGCAGCTGAACTCTGCGGTGGCCCACTGCGACTATCACTTGAATCTCTCGGCCTCATCACCGTGCAATATGAGGGGGATGCGAGGATTGCTCAGCGGCTCAGCGAAAGGGTTCCGCCTGAGTATCGAGGCCTGGTGCCGGCTCTGGTCCGCTTTTTGCTCGATCTCATTCGGCAATCGAGAGCGATCAACACGCTGGAGAACATCGACCTAACAGACGAGTCCGTGTGGGGTGAGGGGTTGGCGAGCGCGGATATCTCGTGGTCGTTGTCGCGGACTCACCAGAGCCGGCGACTGCGGACGTTGCTCTCAGAGCCGGGACGCTCCAATCGGCCACTGTGGGTGCTGATCGACAGGCTCGGAATCCCAGACGACCAAGCGCGAGACATGCTCTCGGCCTTCTGGGAGGAGGCGACGCGGCCCCGTCACCGTCTCCTGCTGCCCGGCGGACACGGTCATGTTCTGAACTTGGCGGCCATGCGCTTCGCAGCGACCCCGGAAGGAGAATTGCGCCGCTGTGAAAGTTGCGGTGCGTCCAGCCAGATCGATCTCGGGGGCGTGTGTACCGCCTGGCGCTGTACGGGGCGCACAGTTCCTGTTTCAGCCGAAGAACGGGACGAGATGCGCAGACGCAACCATT
>CAZYSW010000668.1:0-3190 GCA_964650105.1 uncultured Nannocystaceae bacterium | reverse complement strand
GTGAACTCGACGATCTCCTCGAGGTTGTCACCCGTCCACTGCACCGCCTCGACGGTGACCGGGCGCTTCTGGTAGAGACCGACGCTCATCGGTAGCGTCCATCATCGACCCACCCGAATAGGAGTGGTGAGACGGTGAACCCGTAGATCAGTCCGGACATGGCTCCCCACAACATCTCGAACTCCACAGAAGCATCAGCGGCCCGGTAGAGCAGGGCGTTACCCATGAGCAACAGCCCTAGACCAAAGATCCAGATCAGGACCGCAGCGAAGGTGCGGTTCATCAGTTCACCCACTGGTCAGGGACGATCTGGTTCTGGTCGAAGCCCGGGTGCAGCTCCCTGGCGGTCGGCACGGCCTTGTGCGCCGGGTCGAGCCACATCGTGTAGGTGCCGCCGGCGCGCTTCTTGCGCGTCGCCTTGACCATCGGCCCACGCGGCGACATCGGGGCGTCGGGGAGGTTGTACTCGAAGGTGTTGCCGTAGCGGTCCTGCCGCGTGAACGGCTGGGCGTTACCCGCGGCGGGTGGCGCAGCCGGTGCCGGGGCGGCAGGCGTCGACGGGGCAGGTGAAGTGGCCGGCGCCGGTCCCCACGGCGAGGCCGTAGGGGTGGGCTCGGACTTCACGTCCTGCCCACCGAGACTGACAGCCGCACCGTAGGTGTTCGCCAGCGTCGTTGCGAGGTCAACGACCCCGGCGATGACGAGCTGCTTCACGCCCTCGAGGCGCTGGGCGAGTTGGTTCGGGTCGTCGGCACGGATGGTGATCATCGGCGCCTCGTACCCGACGCCGGCCTTGACGCTCACACTGAGCGGGGACTCGTTGCTCACTTGCCCTCCTTGGGTTCGAAGGTGACCTCTTCGCCCTCGGCGACGAGCTCGCCGAGAGTGTTACCGTCTCGGTCGGTCACCGGCATTCGAAAGTTCCCGACGAGAAGTTCGGCGTCCTCCGTTCGCTCGGGTCGTTCGTCGTCCAGCCACTTGACCAGCGACTCCCCGAGGGCTGCGATGCCCTCGAGTTCTCCGATCGTGTACTCAGCCATGCACGTTCTCCTTGATCTCGTTGGACTTCTAGATGTCTGTTGATCCGCCCACTCCGCCCGGCGCAGGTACGCCGCTGCAGGGCCTCCTCTCCCCGACACTCTTCAGCCCCAGTCGCCCTTCATCCGGGAGGTTCATGCGAGCGCCAACTCGCTTGCCGGGTGGATGTTGACGCCGGGCGGAGTCGCGGAAGTCTTAGGTCGAGCTGGACTTCTGGACGATCACGGCCGGCGCAATCAGAGTCACGCCGTCCAACTCGTGGTCGGGGTCGGTGCAGAACGGGAAGTGCACCGTCACCGCCCCGTATGGGATGCCCGGCTCGACGTCGATGGCGACGCCTTCGACGTTCACGACGTCGCCCTTGTTGATCTGGCTCATCTGAACGCCCTTCCGCCCATCTCGAAGTAGTGACCTGTGGCCGGGTGGATCGTGAGCCTGCAGGTGATGCAGTTCACCCAGCCCGCTCGACACGGCTTGTGGCCGCAGTGGGAGACGCCCACGTCTGCGAGAAGGCGATTGCACTTCGGGCACCTGTGAATGGGGCCGCTCATCGGACGTCCAGTGGGACGATCGAGACCCAAAGGTCATTGACGTCCGATGTTTCCCAGCCGCAGTAGCACTGGACATCAGCGTCCAACATGTCGACTCGGCCCGACTCGCACAGCAGGAACCGCTTCCCCCAGGTGCAGCTAGGGCATCGAGCCGTGACGACCCATGCGGCAGGGTCATCTTCGATGTGGTACTTCGTGTGCCCCGAGTACTCGCACGCCAGCACCGGCTCGAAGTCCAGGGCGCTCAGGATGTCGACGTCTGTATCGGTGCGGTTGTCCGCTGTAACACCGGTCACGACGAAAGCACCTCCTCGTCTTCCACGAACTGCTCCCAAGGTCTCGGAATCTGGTCGGCGAACTCCCCCGACTGCACATAGCAGTAGGACTTCACCGAGCACGAGTTGCACATCGGTCCGGGGTTCGCCAGGAACAGACCGTGGTCACGGGCGAAGCGGAACGTCTCGTACTCCCACTCGATCCGCTCGTGCGTGAAGTCGCCCAGGTCGTACGTCTGCCCGGTGCTGCCCTTGCGCGCGTCCCAGAACGCGCCCCAGGTGACCTGCTCGCCGTACTCCTCCTCCATCGCCAGCTTGTAGAGGCCGAGCTGGTCCGGGGACGCAGGCTCGCTGGCGCCGGTCTTGAGGTCGATGACTCCGAGCGCGCCGTCGGAACGGCGTCGCATCACGCGGTCGATGAACAGCTTGATCGTGGTGCCGGCGACCTCGAGGTTGATCTCGAGCTCGATCGCCGGAACCATCCGGTCCTGGTCGCCGAACAGCGGTGCCGGGACCTCGTGGATGTCGACCGGTGCGTTGCGACGGAACTCACGCCACTTGACGACCATCGCAGGGCCGTGGTGCAGCCACCAGTCCTTGTTCTCCTTGCCCGGCCAGGCGTTCGACGCGCGGCCACCCGCGCGGAACTCCGACTCGGGGACGCCGTGTCGCTCGATCTCGGCCGCGAGCTCTCGCTCGAACGCCTCCTCGAAGGACAGCGGTGGGACGTCCTGGCCCATCGCCCGACGGTCGTCGGCCTCGGTCGCGGCGTGCACGGCCTTGCCGCCGACCAGCCACCACGAGGGCGTCTCCGGGACGTGCCAGACGCGCTGAAGGCGGTAAGCTTCGCCGCAGCGCGTGAACGACGTGCGCTGCGAGAACGAGATGTGGCGAGGGACCTCGCCGGGCTCGAGCGGCATCAGTCGCGTCCGTCCGCTGTAACAGTCGTGGTCGGCGTGTAGTCGCTCATGCCTGCACCTTCCGCCAGAAGGTCAGGACGGTCACATCGAGCTCGTCGACGAAATCCTCGTCGTCTTCGACGCAGTGCCAGCCATCACGGGCCGACGCGATGATCGCGCGGTCCGCCGGCGAGGAGAAGACCTCGCGGCCGTCGAGGTTCCAGGCGTCCTCCGGGATGACGAGCAGGGCGAACTCGGCGACGGTGCCGTCCGGCAGGGTGACGGTCGTGCTGGGAGCGAGATTGAGGGCCATCATCGGCCGCCTCCTTGGATCGTGTTGGTCTCATGTTACAGCGTATCCCCCGACACGAACCGCACCCTACAGGTGCGGCGTGTCGCGTAGCAAGGTTGCGTTGCGACGACGTGT
>CAZYSW010000667.1:2986-3192 GCA_964650105.1 uncultured Nannocystaceae bacterium | reverse complement strand
CACCGCCGGTGGTCGGCGCCGGGTCGCTCGACGTCTCGGTGCTCGTCGACGTCTCGGGCGCGCCCGTGGTCGTGTCCGGGTCCGACGCGGTCGTCGAGCCGGTCTCGGTCCCCGGCTGCGCGGTCCCGGCAGCGTCACCGCATGCGCAGGTCAGCGCCGCGATCAGGACGCGGCGCGCGGCGTGGCCTCGGCGGCCTCGTGGTCGA
>CAZYSW010000667.1:2617-2976 GCA_964650105.1 uncultured Nannocystaceae bacterium | reverse complement strand
GAGGGGCTCGGACCGTACGATGGTCCAGCCGGTGGACCCGTAGAGGATCGAAATCAGTGGATTGAGCAGGTTCAAGAAGGCGTACGGGAGGTAGGCCCCGGTCGAGACCATCAGTGTCGCCGACATGAAGGCGCCGCACGTGTTCCATGGCACGAGAGCCGACGTTATCGTGCCACCATCTTCGATTGCGCGCGAGAGGTTCTTGGGATGCAGGCCGCGCTCGCGGTAGGCGGACGCGTACATCCTTCCTGGCACCACGATCGAGATGTACTGGTCGGCGGCGACCACGTTGATCCCCACCGAGGTCAGCACGGTCGTCGCGATCATCAGCACGCCGCCCTGGATGACGGGGTAGTCGC
>CAZYSW010000667.1:0-2607 GCA_964650105.1 uncultured Nannocystaceae bacterium | reverse complement strand
GAGAATGAGGAGGACGGTGTCGGCCATGCTCGTCATCCCCCCGCGGCTGAGGAGCTCGTCGACCACCGGATCACCGGTGGAGGCCTTGTAGCCCTCCATCGCCGCGGCGAGCACGGTGCCCGTGCTCGCGCCCTCCACGACGACCGCGACCAGGCCCCCGAGCGCCACCCCGGCGAGCAAGCTGGGGAGCGCGGGCATGCGCGCGAGCACCAGTCCCACGACCAACACGGGCGGGAGCAGGTGCCACAGGCCGGGGTCGAAGCGCTGCTCGATGATGTCCGAGATGGTGCTCACGTTCCGGGGATCCGCGCTCGGTTCGATCCCCAGGCTCAGGCCGGCGTAGAGGATCATCGCGATGACCCAGGCCGGCCCGGTCGTGAACGCCATGTGCCGGATGTGCGCGAACAACTCGCTGCCGGCCATGGCCGGGGCGAGGTTGGTGGTGTCCGACAGCGGCGAGAGCTTGTCGCCGAAGTAGGCGCCGCTGATCACCGCTCCGGCCGTCATCGCCGGATCGACCCCCATCGCTCCGCCGATACCGACCAGCGCCAGGCCGACCGTTCCCGCGGTGGACCACGAGCTCCCGCTCACCAGGCTCACCACCGAGCACACCGCACACGTCGTCGGCAAGAAGTAGCTGGGGTCGAGCAGCCACAAGCCCCACTTCACGAGCGCCGGGACCACGCCCGACACCAGCCACGTGCCCATCAGCATCCCGATGACCACGAGGATGAGGATCGCCGGCATCGCCATGCGGATGGCCTGAACGATCCCGTCTTCGATCTCGCGCCAACGATGGCCGTACGTGCGCGCGACGATGGCCGCGACGGCCGCGGCCGCGACGAGCGGGAGGTGTCCGCTTCCCGAGAAGCCCGGCTCGATGCGCGGTAGCACGAGGATCGCCACGCACAGAAAGCCGATCAGCGCCGCCACCGGGACCAGCGCCAGGACCACCGGGATGGGCCGCCCGCCGGTCGCCGAGACGTCGTCGGCGGTGCTGGGAGGGCTGGACACGGGGTGAGGGTACTCTAACCGCCGTGCAACGCCCTCGATGGGAGGCCTTCGTCCGCGCCCTGCCCAAAGCAGAGCTCCACGTCCACCTCGAGGGCGCGATCCCGGCCCCCGTCGCCGCTCGCCTCGCGCGGCGGCACGGCGTGGTGATTCCGGGGTTCGAGGCGGACGGTGGGGTCGGCGGTTATCGATTCGGGTCGTTCCGGGATTTCATCCGCGTGTACCTGGCCCTGTCGGCGTGTCTGGTCGAGGCCGACGATTTCGCAATCGCCGTGGCGTCCCTCGCCGAGCGTCTCGCGGCCCAGAACGTTCCTTACGCCGAGGTCACGTTCACGCCGCTCACCCACCGGATGCGCGGCGTGTCGTTCGAGACCATGTGGACCGGGCTCCAGCAAGGGCGGGCCGAGGCGGCGCGGCACGGCGTGACGCTGGGCTGGGTGTTCGACATCGTGCGCACGCTCCCCGATCAGGCCGAGCCGACCGTGGAGTTCGCGGTGGGTATGCAGGCTCGGGATCCCGGCGCGGTGGTGGGGTTGGGTCTAGGCGGCCCGGAGTTGCCCGGTGAGCCGCTCGGGGGGTTCGTTTCGGCGTTCGAGCGGGCGCGAGCGCACGGGTTGCGGCGGCTTCCCCACGCGGGCGAGCAGGCGGGTGCCGCCAACGTGGTCGCCGTGCTCGATCGCCTCGGAGCCGAGCGCATCGGTCACGGGATCCGGGCCGTCGAATACCCCGCTCTTCTGGAGAGGCTGCGTCGCGAAGACGTGGCGCTGGAGGTCTGCCCCACCAGCAACGTGGCCCTGGGCGTCGTCAAGGGGCTGGCCGAGCACCCGTTGCCGCGGCTGCTCGAGGCCCGAGTCCCCGTCGTGCTCGGCAGCGACGATCCGGGCGTGTTCGGGACGGACCTCGTCGAGGTGTACCTGCGGTGCATCGAGGCCTTCGGATGGGACGCCTCGACGGTCCGCGCCCTCGCGGCGGCCTCCATCGATCGCGCCTTCATGCCTCCGGATTTGGCGGCCCGACTGCACGAGGTCCTGGGCACGGTCTCGGACCCTCACGGCGACGTCGACCCCGGCGAGGAACGCACCTCTAAGAAAAACGGCAACTCCCCGTAAAAACCATATGGCGAAAAACACCATGAATATCAGCTAGTTGATGGGGTCGGCGACGGACGTTCGTTGACTTTTCCCCTTGTGTGGGAGCAAATAGCCGGCATCCCGGGCGCGTCCCGGAGGAAAGGCAGTCATGAGCGCCGTGACCTGGAAGGACAAGCTACGAGGTCTCGCCGATCCCAAGCTCGAAGAAGAGATCGACGTCTTCGAGCAACAGCTCGAGCTCCGCCGCGAGGGCAAGATCGAGGAGAGGCTCTTCGCCGAGATCCGCTTGCGGCGCGGGGCCTACGGCCAGCGGTACGACAACGGCAAGCGCCACGACGGGGTCCGAGAGCAGACCCTGGCGTTTCCTTCGGGCACGCTCACCAAAGGCCCGGACACCATGTGGGACGCCCCGGGGATGTCGCGCATCAAGATCCCCTTCGGTGCGCTCACGGCCAAACAGCTCGAGGTCATCGCCGAGCTGGCCGAGGAGTATTCCGACGACATT
>CAZYSW010000666.1:0-3194 GCA_964650105.1 uncultured Nannocystaceae bacterium | reverse complement strand
CACCATGTATGCCCAGTTGGATTCGAGGGTGTTGAGCGGAGCGTGCAGCGCCCGAGAACGAGGCGGTGTGCGAATGGGAAGTGGGCGATCTCCGAGCCACCTGGGGTGTTCCCGAGAGGTCCGGTCGACGAGGCCGCGTAACCAGGCCACGCAACCCCGATGCTGCGAGAACCCCTCGTGTACGAGCACCATGTCGATCTCGTACTTCGGAGGGAACGTCTTCGGCCGGGGTCGACCGTGCGTGTGCGCGCGGTGACCTGGACCCGCAACTTCGTTGGCAGCCACGCGTGGACGGCATCGAAGGCGTGCCGCATCGAGGTTGTCGACCTGCAATTTCGCTGCGTCGCGCCACAGCGCGACCGCCCCAGTCGCGGCGCGCCGCACCCGTGGACGCGCGAGCTTCGGTGCAACGACGACGACCTGGCCCGGTCGTTCGCCGACGGGCGGTGCTCGGGTGAATCCGGAGCCCGTGCGGCATCCCGCCGCTCACGGGGACGGGGCGCGCGAGGCGGTCGGGCGAGGATCGGCGCCCTGCCCCTTGGGCGCGGGATCGGGGTCGGAGACGACGCAGCGCACGTAGCCCTCGTGGAACCGCTTGGCGATCGCGCCGCCCTGACGGCGGGTGAACGAGGCGTCCGAGAGCACCAGGTAGTCCTCGCCCCCGCAGCCCTTCTTGGCTTCACGCGCCCATCGCCGGGTGAGCGAGGCGGGCGTGCTCAACGGTCCGCCTTCCACCACCACGTAGCGGTCTCCTCGTTCGGTCGGGGCCGAGAACCCGCTTTCGTGGTCGGCACGCTCGTGACGCGACAGGTTCAGGCCGACGCAACCCGTCAGGCCGAGCGCGAGCGCCACGGTGGCCGCAAGACGCATGGCACGACCGTGCCATCACGATCCGCGCGCGCCAAGAAAGTCGCGACGATCGGCGCTTGGGGCGGCGACCGAGGCCGCTTTCGCGTACGCTCAAAGACATGCGATCGGTCGTGCTCGTCTTGCTGTTGTCGTCGAGTGCCTGCGGCCCCAACGTCGAGGTCACCGACGCTGGCGGCGGGAACGAAGGGGAGCCCGGCGATCGCCCCGAAACACCCGGAGCGATGTACTCACCGTGTGAGGGCGCCGACGACTGCTCACCCCTCGAGTTCTGCGTGTTTCCGCCGGGGGAGCCCGGCTACTGCGCGGCCGCGTGCGACGCTTGGGGTGAGCCGGAGACCTGTGCCCCCCGGCCGGGTGGCAGCGCGGAGGTGGACTGTCTCGACATCGGTCTCTCCGACGGGCGGATGGTGTGTACGCTCGACTGCTCCGACGGCCGGAGCTGCCCCGGCAAGATGCGGTGCGAGGCCGTCGAGACGCCGTCGGGTCGCCGCGACGTCTGTTTCTAGTCGCCCCGGCGATCGACCGCTCAACGCGGGGTGTAGCGCACGCGGGCCGCGACCGGGAGGTGATCCGACAGGGCGGAGCCGTCGTCGGCGTCCACGAACTCCTCGGGCACCCACCAGTCGAGGACCTCCAGCGCGAGGTCCTCGCCGCTCCGGATCATGATCTTGTCGATGCGCTCGTCACCGCAATCGACGGCCGCGCAGGCGTCGGTGAGCCCGGCACCGTCGATGATGAGCTGCAGCGGCTCGACGTCCTCGGGGTCGGTGCTGCGCAGGTTGAAATCGCCCGCCACGAGGACGGCTTTGCCGGTCGAGCGCGCCGCGATGGCCTCGGCGAGGTCGCGAGCCGCCTGGGTTCGGATGACCACGTCCTCGGGGCAGCCGCCCGCCTCCATGTGGAGATTGTAGACGTCCAACTCGACCCTCTCGGCGAGCTGCGTCCGGGCGAACGACCAGCCCTTCCTGGCCAGGCAATCGCTCGCGCAATCGAGCTGCCCGTGGCAGTCGTACCAGGCCACCCGCTCGACGACGGGATCGAAGGCGAACTCGGAGAAGCGGTTGAGGCCGTCGCCGACGCCGTCCGTCTGCGGATCGTCGGTGTACGGCTCGCTGCGGTAGGGATGCATCGCGTCGGCGGAAAGCTCGGCGTGGTACCAGAAGTCCTCCTGCACCAGCACCAACGGATAGGCATTCAGCAGGGGCGAGATCTGGGGGATGTTCTTCTCTGGATCCGAGCCCGAGATTCCCTGGGGGAGACCGGCGACGTTGTAGGTGAGCACCACGAGCTCGCCGGGCGGCCCGGCCGGCCCCGTGTCCGCGACGCTGTCGGTGGAGGGGTCGGCGGCGGAGCCGGTGGGCGCTTCGGTCGTGCCCGTCCTCGCGCCGTGGGTGGCCTCGGTGCTCGTCGATCCGTCGGTGGCCGGTGGCTCCGGATCCGAGCACGAGACGAGGGCCGACACCAGCACGCACAACGGCACGCGAAACGAGGCCATGCCCGCACGACGATAACGCAGTCACCGACGCGGCGGAGCCGGATGCGTCCTGCCGGTCCGGGGCATCTCGATCCCGTGCGCAGCGACCATCCTCGCGATCCGGTGCGGGACGTCGATCCGCCGAGGTCCCGCGATGGCGCCGTGAAACGAGCGGCCTCCACCGCGCCTCCGCGCACGGGTGCCGCGCGGGAAACCCACGCTCGACGAGCGCTCGCGCGTGGGGAGCGAGGCGAGCTCGGGCGTCGAGGGCGTCCTCGAACGGCTTGCCCCCGCCCGTGGATGCCGAACGTCCGCCGACCCGCTATCGTCGGCCGCATGCCCCTGCCCGAGTTTCGCGCGCTCTTGGAGGCACGGCTGAACGCGACCGATGCGGCCGAGCGCGCGAGGATCGAGGCGGCGATCCGCGATCGATGGGAACGACCGGCGGCGGTCCTGATCGCCGACATGGCCGGGTTCTCCCGGATCACCCGCGCCGAGGGCATCCTCCACTTTCTCGGCCTCATCTGCCGGATGCAGGGCTTGTGCACGCCGATCGTGGCCACCCACGGAGGGCACTTGGTCAAGACCGTCGCCGACAACCTGTACGCGACCTTCGACACGCCCGATGCCGCCGTCCGGGCCGCGGTGGCGATGCAGGAGGCGTGCCGCCGCGCGTCGACGGGGCGCGGCGCCAACGACACCATCGCGCTCGGGATCGGGGTCGCGTGCGGGCGGATCCTGGATCTCGGGGGCGTCGACCTGTACGGCGATCCGGTGAACGTCGCCTCCAAGCTGGGCGAGGATCTCGCCGAGGGCGGCGAGGTCCTGGTCACGCGCGAGGCCATGCGGG
>CAZYSW010000665.1:0-3220 GCA_964650105.1 uncultured Nannocystaceae bacterium | reverse complement strand
CGGGCCGAGGCGCTGCCTTTCGAGCGGGTTCGCGTGCTGCCCTTCGTGGTCGATCCTTCGGGCCCGCTCGACGACGAGGCGCTGGCGGCCTTCGATCCCCTGTGGATCCGATGCAGCATGCTGCCTTACCAGGGGCTGTTTTCGTGCCTGTCGGAGGCGCTACCGTTGGACCCCGAGTCCATGCCGGTGTGCCCACCGGTCACGTTCGGCGACCTCGGCGACGAGCTCGAGCTCCCCCCGAGCCCTTGCGTGCTCGAGACCGCCACCCCCGTCTCGCCCGATCTCGACATTCCGCTCGATCCCCTCTTTCTCCTCGGAGGCGACATCGAGCTGACCATGGTCGCCCATCTCCCCGGCGAGGGATCGACGCGAGCGTGTCTCTCCGCGCTTTTGAGCGAGGAGCAGCTCCCCGAGTCGTGTTTCCTCATGGTTCAGCGGGTGGCGGTGGGCCCGGACGGACAACTCCTGACGCTCGCGCGCGACTTCGGGATCGACATCGAGGGGTACGGAGCCATCCCCGACGAGATTCCCGAGCCGGATCGACACCCGCGGATCCTCCGCGTGACCGTCGACGTCTTCGACGAGGACGGTCGCCTGGTGGCGACGCACGACGTCCCTCGCGGCGCCACCATCGCAGCCGAGCACGGGCAACGGCTGGAGATCGAGGCGGTCGCTCCGGCCGACGACCTGCAGACCTACCTCGTCCCCAAGGATCGCACCGCGTTCGAGGAACGCGACGAAGCCTACGATGGGCGGTGGTACCGCAACTGGGGAGATCTGCTGAGCCCGGTCAGCAACGACCCCGAGAGCATCAACACCTGGGTCTTGGTCCCCGGTGAGCAGGATCCGATCGACGCCGGACCACCGGACGGGCGTGCCACGCTCTACTACGTGCTCCGGGACGGTCGCCAGGGCGTGGACTGGTGGTGGCTGGACGTCGAGGTGAGCGGCGGGCCCTGATCAGCGCGTCTTGGAGCGCGTCTTCTTCGATTTCTTGCGCGGGTCCGGCCACAGGTCGCCTTCGAAGGCGAAGGCGAGCGCGGTGTAGGGGATGGCGGCGTGGGTGTCGACGCCGGTCCGCCAGCGGTGCCTCACCCACCACTGCGCGAGCAAGATCAGCGTGGGCTTGTTGAAGCGCCGATCGGGCCGATCGTAGAAGGTGAACAGGGCCGCGGGCCCGATGCGGTGCGTGGGCGAATTGGGGCGGCTGACGGGCTCCCCGGGGAGGAAGTGGCGAGCCTGGTAGAACGCATGCGTGAGCGTGTGACGGGCTCCGATCTTCAGGCCGAAGTCGAACAGATAGATCAGGTCGGCGTCGTTGGTCAGGGCCCAACCTTCGTCGGGCTCCAGGATGTCCAGCGTCTGATCGTAGTAGACCGTGTCTTGGTCGCGCAGCTTCAGGTCGGCGTAGTACGCCTTCAGGTTGTCGCGCACCGCGACGCGCCCGATCTTGGCCTGCAGGAGCATCCCGAGGGTGACCAGGTGTCCGTGCGCCGCGTAGTTGCGGTCGGCCTCGCCCCCCTCGTCGAGGGCCGTGTCGGAGTAGTCGACGGTCGGCGTCGGAAAGGACTGGAGCTGGTCGAAGGTCGTGAACCAGCCCACGTAGTCGTAAAGGACGGTGAACTGCAAGACGGTGAGCGGCGCGAACTCGAGGAGTGGACCGACGCGCCCGAAAGCCGGATTCAAGAAGGTGTGGAGCTTGAGCGCGAGGTAGCTGTCCTGATACAGCGCCCCGGGACGGCGAACGAGCTGCAGGCGATATCCGGCGCTCAGCTCGTCGACGAGACCCAGCGGGTTGTAGCGAACGGCGAACAAGTTGTTGTAGACGACGCGGTGTCGCTTCGGCTTTCGGTACGGCGATGCGGGCACCGCGGGCAGCTCGAGGGTGGGTCCCGCGGGTGATGCCGATGTCGGGGGAGGATCGCCCGTCGCGGGCTCGGGAACCTCGGGCTCCTCCGCGTCCCGAACCTTCTCGGGCGTCTCGCCTGCGTCCCAGACCGCCTCGGCGGGCCCTTCGTACCGGCGCTCGACCGTCTCCGGAGCCACCGGCGCAACGAGGGCAATCGACCCGTACAGCGCAACGGTCGGGGCGACGAAGCCGAGCATCGGCGGACGATACACGGCTTGCCGACCGCAGGTCCAACGCCCCCGCCGACCACCGGTCGATGTCGGCGACCCTCCGTGGTGAACCTCGCGGGCTCGGACACCCCGGTTCAGCCGAAGCGCCGTCGGGGCGCGAGGCCGAACGGATCGGGGCGCCGACCGACCCCGACAGGGCCGTCGGGGGGCCGTGTCATCGGTGACCGGGGGCCGACCAGGCTCGCCGACGAAGGGCCGGGATCAGCAGGAACAGGAGGGTGAGCGACAGGCCGTCGTCGCGGGTCGAGCACCCGCACCCGTCGTTCTCGTCGTTGGCGGAACCGGGAGGCAGGGCCCCACCCTCGGTCTCGACCCCGGCGCTCCCCGCTTCGCCGCTGTCGGTCTCGTTGCCATCCGTATCGCCCGTGTCGTCGGCTTGGGGCGGATCGCCGACGATGATGGTGACCACGTTGCTCATGGCCGCGTTGCCGGCGAGATCGATCGCCTCGACGTGGAGCTCGTACACGCCCTCTTCGATACTCGTGACCCCCCAGTCGTACGGAGGGTTCTTGGTCTCCGCGATGACCTCCCCGTTGTTGTAGAGCAGCACGGTCTGCAAAGCGGTGTCGTCGTGGGCCTCGGCCACGATCGTGAAGTCGGCTCCGGGGGGGAACGTGTCGCCGTCCTCGGGGTAGACCAGCTCGACCACCGGCGCGGTGGTGTCGGGCTCCGCCGCGCCGAACAGCGCCAGTAGCTCGCGGTGGGCGTTTTGGGCCGAGTTCGTGCCGCAGTGCTCGGCGTGCTGCTGTCCGCACTGGATCGGCTGACCGTTCGTGACGATCTGAATGCACGAGTCGATGAACGATGCGTCCCCACCGGCGTTGTAGGGATTCATGATGTCGCCGGGCTGGTTGACGTGCTCGAGCCCATAGGAGTGCGCGACCTCCTGCCCGATGGTGGTCGCAGTGACCGCCGCGCTGAACTGATCGTTCACGCTGTGGAAGGCGAAGGTGATGTTGTTGTGCGTCTGCTGGTCGTAGCAGTCGAGGGGGGCCACACCGAGGACGCCTCCGCCGAGCGGATTGGTGGGGCCTGTCATGTTCATGGTGTAATCGCCCGAGGCCGGGCGCACGTCGGTGAC
>CAZYSW010000664.1:0-3222 GCA_964650105.1 uncultured Nannocystaceae bacterium | reverse complement strand
CGCCCCCGACATGGAGAGCTCTTCGACGTTCGCGATGCTGTCGACCCAGATGGTTCGTGCGCCAAGGTATTTTGCGATGCGGAGGGCGAAGTAACCGGCTGAAGCCCCCGTGCTGATGACGACGTCCGGCTGCTCGCGTAGCACGATCCACGCCACGACGAGCAGCTGACGCACTAAGCGCAGCTTCTCCCAGCGGTTGGCATCGGGGAACGTGTAGAACCGGGGAGGCGGCGAGGATGCACTATCCTGGATGGCGCAGATGTAGTCACGATGAGTGGTCGCATACGCGACGTCACAGCCGTCCCACGCGGCCCTCATCCGTAGCAGCTGCGCCCAATGTCCACCGCCGGACGCGAGCGCTAGCACGCGCACGGGCCTCTGCAGGCCCTGTTGCCTGCCAAACGGTTCTGCGTGGGCGACGTTGGACAACGACCGACCTCTCGACGAAGCGGGGGGCGCTGACCAGAAATACGCTCAAGCCATTGAGGGGTCGGCAGACCCCCCGATAGCACCGAGCGTGCCATTATCTACAGACGAGAAGTGTCTTATAACGTGTGCTGTTGTGTCGGCCAGATTATACATCCGGGACGCGGTGTATCAACCTTGGAGCGCTCTATTAGGCACTGGAGGCGGATTTGAAATCCGTGACGCGCGACACACTTTTGGCGTGGCTGCACCACGATCATTGTCAGCTTCGGCTCCGAGCCCGATTTGGGTACTCGGCGAAAGCCTTTTCTGAGAGAACTCTCATAGAACGGTAGTGGGCTCTGACCTATAATCCGATGCCTGCGCTTAGAACCAGCTGCAATCCGCAGCGAAAAACAGTCCGATAAAACGGGCGCAGAATGATGGGTGACCCCTTCTTCGTCAAGAGGAGCTCGTCCCTCGCCGCTGTATCAGTGCTGCTCACTCTTTTGCCCGGAGTGATCCTTCCCAGCACGCTGTATCTGATCGCCCGAATGCTGGGCGTCCCGTTCGACAAGCCCCTGACCGCGTTGGCGGTGCTGGCGAGCGCGCTCGGGGTGCTGCTTCTGCAGACTCATCGGAACGGCAACCCCGTGTACATGTCGAGCGCTTTGGCGGTCGCGGTGCGATTGCTGCTGGGATGGGTCGCGCTGCTCGGCCTCCTGCTCGCAGTCGGATACATAGGCGGGGTTTCGGAAGCGTATCCGCGGCGCGTGCTCTTGCCGTGGGCCGTGGCCGCGCCTTTGGCGTGCTTCGTGGGAACGCTCGCTCTGCTCGGCCTGATGCGTCATTTGACGCTGTCGCGCGAGAACGAGCGGACCGCGGTGATCGTCGGCTACAACGAGGCGGCCGCGAGCCTCGCGGAAAGAGTCACGAATCGTCGAGAGCTCTGCCTCCGGCTCCTCGGATTTTTCGATGACCGAGGCGAAGAGCGATTGAAGCCTTTGCATGGCATCAAGCAGCTCGGCTCGCGCGCCGACGTCGGGAAATACGTTCGGGAGAACTCGGTCGACGTGATTTTCATTGCCCTACCTATCCGTCACGTTCGACGGGTGATGGATCTGCTCGACGATTTGCGAGACTCGACGGCGTCCATTTACTACGTCCCGGACATCTTCGTCTTCGACCTGATCCAGTCGAGGGTTGGGGACATCATGGGGGTGCCGGTAGTGGCGATGTGCGAAACGCCCTTCTACGGCTATCGTGGGGCGATAAAGCGAGTGATGGACGTCGTCCTGACGCTCGGCATCCTCGTGTTCGCGCTGCCCCTGATGGCCGTCATCGCGGTCGCCATCAAGCTGACTTCGCCCGGACCGGCAATCTTCCGTCAGAGGCGCTATGGCCTTGGCGGGGAAGAAATCATCGTCTACAAGTTTCGCACGATGTACGTGACGGAGGACGGACCGAACATCGTGCAAGCGAAGAAGGACGATGCGCGCGTCACGCGCGTCGGCCGGTTCCTGCGCCGCTACTCGCTGGACGAGCTCCCACAGCTATTCAACGTGTTGCAGGGCTCGATGAGCCTGGTAGGCCCCCGTCCGCACGCGGTGGCCCATAATGAGCAGTACCGGAAGGTCATCAAGGGCTATATGGTGAGGCACAAGGTCCTGCCCGGCATCACCGGGCTGGCCCAGGTCAGCGGCTACCGGGGGGAGACGGCGGCCCTCGAGCAGATGAAGGCTCGGGTCGAGTGCGATCTCGACTACTTGCGGAAATGGACCCCTCTGCTCGACCTCAAGATACTGCTGCTCACGACGCTCAAGATCTTCAACGACAGGAAGGCGTATTGATGACGGACGTCTGCGTCGCGTCGTGAAGGACGACGAGCGGACGTTCACGTAGGAGCCGGCGTGAATCCGTCCTGGTCCGTTCTGTTGGCTTACGGGCTGACCGGCGTCGCGTATGGTGCGGTCGCTCTCGTCGTCTACCTGAGTCAACCGCTTACGCGACGGGCCTCGCTCGTGGTGGTGGCGATCGTCGCGTCCTGCCTCTGGGCCTCGGGGATCGCGGTGCTTTCGGTGTCGGAACCGAATGCGCCGCTCGCCGCGTGGATAGGATTGGACTCCGTCCATATTTTCGCGTGGACGGTTTGCGTCCTGTCTTGGTTGGTTTCCGCGCGCAGATGGTTGTGGGGAGCCTTGTCGTTGGCGCTCGGGTCATGGGCGACGCTGGCCTCGCTGCCCGTGTTCTCACCGACGCCGATCGGAGCGACGGTGTACGCGGCCATGATCATAATGGCCGCGCTCGTACTGTTGATCGTCGAGCAGGTGTACCGGAACGCACGGGAGGAGCAGCGCCGCTGTCTCGGCCCCTTGTGCAGCGCCATCGGCGGCATCGCCGTTTTCGATGTGTTCCTCTACTCGCAGGCGGCGATTCTGGGTAGGCCCGTCTCGCTGTTCTGGCTTGCACGCGGTGTCGCCAACGCCGCGTTCCTGGCCTTGATCGTGCGCGGGATCAGGCGTCACGCCGAATGGCGGAGAGAGCTCTTCGTGTCGCGACAGGTGCTTTTCTACACGACGACGTTGCTCGGTGTCGGCAGCTATCTGTTGCTGACCGGCGTCGTGGCCTATCTGATCCGAGCCACGGGTAGCCAGTGGAGTTACTGGCTCGAAATGATATTCCTTGCTGGCGCGGGCGCGGTGCTCGTTTGCGTGCTGTTCTCGACCACGATCCGAGTGCGTCTGCGTGCGTTCCTCGTCAAGCACTTCTATCGAAACAAGTACGACTACCGCCAGGAGTGGTTGCGTCTCACGCAGA
>CAZYSW010000663.1:1424-3229 GCA_964650105.1 uncultured Nannocystaceae bacterium | reverse complement strand
GCATGGTGTGCAAGAGAAGCTGCATGCGCCCGTGGATGTAGTACAGCGGCACGACGACCAGGATGCTGTCGTCGGCACCCAGACCCATGAGCTCGTTGGACGCCCGCAGGTTGTGGACGAAGTTGCGGTGCGTCAGCATCACGCCGTTGGGTCGACCCGTGGTGCCCGAGGTGTAGACCACCAGCGCGACGTCGTCGTCGCTCACGTCGGGCGGCCGCGCCGGCTCGCCTCGCTCGAGGATCGCCTCCAGAGTGTGGATCTCGATCCCGCGGGCAGGGGCGACCGATCCCGCCGCCGCGGTGCTCAGCACCAGCGGGGGGAGCCCGAGGGGATCGGCGCCGTCGGTGTGCCGGGCGAGCTGCTCGGGGTCGATGGCGAGGGCCGCGGGGGCGGCCTCCTGCAGGATCCCCCGCACCGTCTCGCGGCCCGCCAGGCCCGGGACGTCGACCGTCGCCGCCCCCGTCTTGAGCACCCCCCAAAACCAGCACAGGGCCTCGAGCGAGTTGTCGTACAGGAGTGCCACCCGGGCGCCGGGTCCGATCCCCCGCGACTGCAGAAAGCCGGCCACGGCATCGCTGCGCTGGTCGAGCGCGGCGAACGTCACCCGATCGCGAGGCGGCGCCGCACCGCAGAAGATCGCGGCCGGCTTGTCGGGAAACCGACGAGCGTCCTCGCGCAACCAGTCGAAGAGCAGGGTTTCCACGTCGGCCTCCTGGTCGCGCTCCGCCTCAGCGGGTGCGTGACTCGATGTAGCGGGCGAGTGCCTCGATCGAACCGAAGTTGTCCGGGGTGATGTCGTCGATCTCGACGTCGAATCCGTACTGCCCTTCGATCCACACCACGAGCTCCATCACCGCCGTGGAGTCGATGACCCCGGCGAGGCTCGCGCTGCGATCGAGGTCGGGGTTGCCCGGGGCCAGCTCTTTGGTGATGTACGCGAGAAGATTCTGCTCGATGCTCATGTCGTCGTCTCCTGCGAAACCCGAATCGCCGTTCCGCGTGCGAGGAGTTCGATCCGCCCGATTTCGATCTCCGTACCCAGCCCTGGAGCGTTCGGATCGAACGCAGTGTGGCCGGAGTCCCGAAGGATGTCCACCTCGAGCAGAAATGCATTCTGCCCCTTGCCGTCGAGACATTCGAACCCCGTGGTGCAGCGGCCGAACAGCTCTGCGGCCGACGACAACACGCCCGTCTCGCCGACCATGGTACCCAGATGCACCGCGACGCCGGCGCGTCGGGCCGATTCGACCAACCGGCGGGACGCCACCAGGCCGCCGTTTTTTCCCAGTCGAACGTTGAAGACATCCACGGCGTCGGCCTCGATCAGTCGGCGGGCGTCGTCGAGCGTACGCACCGACTCGTCGGCCATCACGGCCACCTTCGCCTCGCGCCGCACCCGTGCCATGCCCTCGAGGTCGTCTTTGGCGACCGGTTGCTCGATCGATGCGATGGGGATCTCGGCCTTCCAGGCGCACAACCGGTCGACCGCCTCCTGGGGGGTCCAGGCCTCGTTGGCGTCGAGCCGCAACGGCAGGTCCTTCCAGACCCTGGCGACCGCGCGCAGACGTTCCAGATCGTCGTCGCGTCCGACCTTCACCTTGACGTGACGGTGGCCCTGCAGGCGCAGGGTCGCACAGTAGCGGGCCAGGCTCTCGGTGGGTCGCTCGAACCCGATCACCACGCCCGCCGGCAGGGGCGGTCCCGCCGGACGCTCCAGCGCGCGAGCGGCCGAGCACCCGGTTCAGACTGATGTGGTCGGTCTCCTCGCGGAGGGGCTCGATCGCGGCGTTCAGCAGCTGGCGCCC
>CAZYSW010000663.1:0-1414 GCA_964650105.1 uncultured Nannocystaceae bacterium | reverse complement strand
CGAGCACCCGAAGCGCTTGCCGGCGAGATCCAACAGCGCGAGGTCGAACGCGCCCAGCGCCGCCAGGTCCTCGCCGACCCCGTCGTGCGCCTCGCTCAGCCAGCGGATCACGGCATCGAAGCCGTCGAAGCGCCGGCCCATCAGCGCGCGCGCCAAGGCGGGCCCCGTCCGGTGCGCCACCGAATCGAGGGTCTCCCCGGTCACGTAGGCGCGGGGGACCGCCTCTCCCCACCCCGTGGTCCCGTCCTCGTCGGTCACGGCGACCAACACGGCCTCCGCCTCGGCCCGCACGTGGGAGGCGTGCGCGAACGACCGGCGAAACGGGACCCCGATCCGGTGCAACGTGACCTCGGCGACGCGCATGGTGTCACGGATCCCGGGTGGTGTAGGTGCGCAGCACGACGAACGGTTCCACGAACGACGGATCGCGGGTGAGGTGCGTCGGCTTGATCTGGCTGTCGCTGGTGCCCCCGGCCAGGCGCTGGCGCCGACGCTCGTCGTAGCTCCCCCGCTCGACGATCCAGGCCTCCGGAGCCCCCAGGCGCCGCGACGACCGCTTCGATCCGTACTCCACGTTGCGCCGATCGAGCGCCGCGTCGAACAGGCCGGGCAGACGCGTCAACGCCTCGTCGCTCGCGTCCGCGGCCAGCTCGACCAGCAGCACGTAACGTGGGAACCCGCCTTTGGCCGGCACGAGGGTGAAGGAGGTCACCTCCAGCCCGAGCTGCGCGACCACGTCTCGCATCGCGGCCGTGACCTGGTCCTCGGTGAGCTTCTCGCCCGTCAGCGAGCACGTCGCCCCGACGCGGTGCAAGAACTCGATGCACGGCGTGCGACCTTCGAAGCCCCACGCGCGGACGACGTCGCCGATGTCGTAGCGGTACAGGCCGCTGCCGTTCGTGAGCACCACGACGTAGCGGCGGCCCACCTCCAGCTCGTGGGGCAGCAGCACGTCGGGCGAGGCGGTCTCGTACTGCTCCTCGGGGATGAACTCGAAGAAGTGCACCCCGATCGCCAGCGGCCCCCCGCTGGTTCCGTCCCGCAGAGGGATCGCCATCACGCCCTCGGACGCCATCAGGATGTAGTCGCGGCCGGCGACGGGACCCAGATGGGGGGCGAGGAGATCTAGGTACGGCTGCAGCATGGGGCTACGCCACGAGATGGCGAGCTGCAGCGCGGGCCAGATCCGGTGGGCCGTCATCCGCCCCGTGCTCGCGAGCTCGGCCAGCTCGGCCGCCCGCTGCGGGTTGCCGGGGTATCGCGCCGCCAAGAGGTGGCGCACGTCGTCTCCCACCGGGAGATCGGCGGCGATGCCTCCCCGGCGAACGTCGTCGATCAGCGCGGCGGCGTGCTGGTCGACGCTCTGGAACAGCAGCAGGAGCGTGCTGGGGTTGAGCGTCATGACCACCTTGAA
>CAZYSW010000662.1:0-3231 GCA_964650105.1 uncultured Nannocystaceae bacterium | reverse complement strand
ACCGGGATCTTCTCGCCGGGCCGCACCCGCAAGCGATCACCGACCTGGATGGCCTCCAGCGGAACGTCCTCTTCCTGGCCGTCGTCCAGCAAGCGACGGGCATGCGACGGCGCCAGACCCAAAAGAGCGCGCAGGGCCGCGCCGGTGCGGCCGCGGGCCCGCAGCTCCAGCACCTGGCCCAGCAGCACCAGCGTGACGATCACGGTGGCCGCCTCGAAGTACACCGCGACCTGCCCGTCGTGCCGGAACGCCTCCGGGAACACGCCGGGAGCCAGCGCCGCCACCACGCTGTAGGCGAACGCCACGAACACGCCCAGACCGATCAGCGTGAACATGTTCAGGCTGCGATGCCTGATGGACTCGATGGCGCGCACGTAGAACGGCCAGGCCCCCCAGGTGCACACCGGGATGGCCAGGGCCAGCTCGACGAAGGTGCGGGTGCCGGGGCCCATCACCCTGGAGATCGGGGCTCCCGGCAGCATGTCGCCCATGGCGACGACGAGCACCGGGATGGTCGCCGCCAGGCTGACCCAGAAGCGACGCGACATGCTGCGCAGCTCGGGGTCTTCCTGCTCGGCTTCGACCGTCGTGGGCTCGAGCGCCATGCCGCAGATGGGGCAACTGCCGGGTTCGTCACGGACGATCTCGGGGTGCATGGGGCACGTCCACTGCGTCGCGGCGCGCACGGGTGGACCGGCGGGCTCGAGCGCCATCCCGCACGAGGGGCAGCTTCCGGGTGCATCGCGAACCACTTCGGGGTGCATGGGGCACGTCCACGATCCCGCAGGGGCGTCGTGCCGAGCCGGTCGGGCGTGTCCATGACAGCAGTGGCTCGCGGGGGCCGGCTCGTCGTCACCACCATGGCAGAGCGCGGTCGCAGCGGAGCCGTGCCGCGTGTGTTGGTGTTGGGGAGTCGGCTCGTCGTCACCGCCGTGGCAATGCGCGTGTCGTCGGTGTTGGGGGGTCGGCTCGTCGGCGCCGCCGTGGCGGTGTGCGGAGCCGTGCCGCGCGTGTCGGTGGTTTTCGGGAGGCGTCATCGACGATCCGATCCGGTCGCCCTGCAAGCTTAGCGTTTCGGTCCCCAACTGCACCCTCGGTAGACGTGCAGACTTTGCCGGCATTACGCACGCGGGCGCGGGCCTGTCGTGGCCGATGCTCGTCGAGGGGGCGAGCGCGCGAGGGGTCCTCCCCACCTTTTGGACGCGTCCGGTAGATGCCCCCGGCGCCGCCGTGGCATGCTCGTCGACGACGAATGCAGCGTCTCGGAACGTACTCCGTCGGAGCCGCTCGTGGCGAAGACCGATTGTGGCGAGTGTTCGATGGCACCGACGCGTTCGGGCGCCCCGTCGTGATCAAGATCGTGCATCCCCACCTGATCGCAGCCGAGAGCATTCGAGCGGCGCTCGTGGCAGGGATGCGAACCCTGGTGGCGGTGAACCATCCGAACGTCGTCCGCCACCTCGACGTGATCGACGACGCAACCGCGTGCGCGCTCGTGCTCGCGCCGATCGAAGGAGAGACGCTGCGGGATCGGTTGGGCCGGCTGCACCGCCTCGCGCCCGCGGAGGCGCTGTCGGTGGCCATGCAGATCGCCAGCGGTCTGGCGGCGGCGCATGCCGCCAGCCCCCCGGTGATGCACGGCGGTCTCGAACCGGACCACGTCGTGCTCGCTCCCGAGGGTGCCAAGCTGGCGGACTTCGACTTCACCTGGACGGTCAAGGACGCCCAGGGCGAGTCGACCGCGGGCTTTCGCAACCTTCGGTACATGAGCCCCGAGGCCATCGATGCCGCCGGCGTGGAGCCGCGCTCCGACCTGTACTGCCTCGGCCTGGTGCTCTACGAGATGCTCGTCGGCAAGCCGCCGTTCACCGCCATGGCTCCGCTCGAGCTCCTCAACGCGCAGTGCACCAAGCTCCCGCCGCCGTTGCCCGAGGCGCTGCGGTCCGAGCTCCCGCACGGCCTCGAGCCGCTTGTGCTTCGCCTGCTCGAGAAGCGACGTGAAGATCGTCCCGGGTCGGCGGCGGAGGTGGTGCGTCTGCTCGACGGCATTGCGCGGGGGCGCCCCGAGCCTTCCGTGTTCGGGCCCACCTCACGCGCGCACGGACCCGCGACGACGGCGGACACCGCCGCGGTCCCGACCCGCTCGGGCAGCTCGTCCGCTTCCGTCGTGCTCGCCGTGGGCCTGGTCGCCGTGCTCGGCGCGGGTGGTGGTACGGCGCTCCTCGTGTTCGGCGACGCCGAGACGCCCGAGGTGGCGCAGGACCAACCGACGCCGACCACCCCCACCACGCCGCGCCCCGAACCCGTCGAGCCCGATTCACCCAGGCCCGAGCCGCAGCCGCGGCCCGATCCGGAGACCCCCGGCTCGGATTCCGAAGACGACGGCGAGGTGTCCTTCGGCTTCGGGATCAACCCGGAGGCGCTGCCCCCCGAGGCCGGGCCGTCGCAGCCGCTCGGCGAGACCCCGAAGCCGGCGCCTCCGGAGGATCCACCTCCGCCGGCGCAGGGCGATCCCGACGACGGTGAGTCGGTGATCGCCGGCGTGGTCGAGCAGCTCGCCCAGACCCAGGCGAGCCGACCCACGCGCGAGGCGAAGATCGCTGCGTGGGTCGCCGGTCCGCTCACCGGCCACGACAATCGCGTGGCTGCGTTTCGGACCGTGGACGTCAAGAAGAAGGGGTCGGGTCACACCATCTTCATCAAGAACCAGTTCCAGTGGACCTGCGATCTCGAGTTCGACGACACCGGCAGCCCAAGCAAGCTCCGCAATTGCGTCAGCGGCGACCCACCGTGGAACACCAAGACCAATCCGATCGCGCTCACCTGCACGACCGACGAGACCAAGGAGATCTGCCGGGGCAAGTACAAGCTCGGCTCGGGCAACTTCACTTCCACCGAGACGATGCAGATCGTCCGCCGACTCCCCGGGAAGAAGTGATCCCCTGGGTGTCGCCCGCTTTGCCGGTGTCCGTCCGTCACCTTCCCAGGACGGGACCGCGCGCCAGCTCGCGTCAGCGGGCGCTCAGTGGCGGAAGTAGGCCCGGGCCCCGGTCACGCCCACGACACCGTGGGCGCGCGGCTGGGGCATGATCTCTGCGGCGGAGAAGTCGTCGGTGGCTCATCGGCTTCGCCTCCTTGAAGTGTTGCCGCGCCGCAGCGGGGCGCGGCGACGGCGGGGAATCGGCAGGACTGCGGTGCGATGCACCGTGGTGACGGGGCGTTGCCGTAGCG
>CAZYSW010000661.1:0-3236 GCA_964650105.1 uncultured Nannocystaceae bacterium | reverse complement strand
GAGCGCGCGCATCGAGTCGAGCCGGCGGCGGACCTCGTCCTCCACCATCGGGTAGACCTCGTCGAGGAATCCGTGTTCTTCGCTCAGGCGCTTGCGGAGAACGAGGAGGACGGTGCCCTGGACGTAGTTGCCCTTTTTGATGCCGCCGGCCGGAGTCTCGGTCGCGACGGTCCACGCCGCGGTGACCCTCAGCCCCGCCGCCCACAGGATCATGCCGAGGTCCGCCCAGACCGATGGGTTCTGGTGGGTGAACATGACGAGCTGGAGCCCGTTGTCCGGCATGTGCCGCGCGAGGTTCGAGTAGACCTCCACCATGCTGCGCTTGAAGTCGTCGCCGCTGCCCCGGACTGCGAGCGCCTGGCGCGATTCGGTGTGCCACGCGGGGAAGCCTTTTCGAAGCCGCTTTTCCTGCCAGGCGAGAAAGAAGTCACTCAACTCGTGATAGTTGATCGCGTCGGCGTACGGCGGATCCGTTACCCATAGGTCACATGTGGTTCCGATGTCGCGAGCGTCTGCGACCTCTATGATTGAGCCGCCGGAAACTGGACAGTCCTTGAACTGCTCGAACAGCGGCCAGGTCGTGGACAGCTTGTCGATAGGCCTCGTGGAGTAGTTGAAGAGAGTGTTCAGTGCTTGATTGTTGAAAGCCTGATCTCCCTTCTCGTTTCCCTTCTGAGGGAGCCAACCAGAGATTCGTGAGTTCCAGTTAGCGAGACGCCCTGCCGCAAGCAATGCGCCCGCGATGCAATCGATATCTTCGTGGTCCATGCTCGCGTTTAGGAGACCGTTGACCAGCAGTTGGCGTGGTGTGAAGAGGTGGTGCCAGTATGTCCATCCTCTTGTCCGAATTGGCTCTTCGGTCTTCTCGCCGCCATCGGGAATTCGTGTTGAAGGAATGAACCCGGACTCTTGCCACCTAGACAGCCGCTCCTTGAGCAGCTCCACCACAATATCCTCGCGTTCGAGGTCCTTCTGGCTGGGCGCCGCGTACACTTTCTTGCCGTCGGGAGTCAGCCAACGAATGCAGTACAGGCGCTCCTGGAAGACATCGTCGGGACGAGGGACCAGGTCCGATGACTCCCACAGTCGAAGGCCCTCGGGGCCACGTAGCTCCTCAATCGACCAACTTCGCCCGGGATCAAACGGATCGATGACGCGCGAACTGGCGACCGTTCCAGCTTTCGCAGCCTTCCACTCAGCCGCATTGGGGTCGGTGTGGATTTCGATATCCAGCCTGTCCGCCCGACTCGATCGCTTGATCTTGGCGATAACTCGAGACCGCTCTCCAATCATCCAACTCGGAGCGAGCGGGATGTAGTAGTCGCACCCCGGAGGCTTGACCTCGACGCAGTACAGGAACGCCTCGGCGCGCCAGCCCTGCTCGTTGCGTTCGATGCCCCAGGCATCAACCTGGTCCACCGCCTTGTGAAATGCGGTCTCCTGAGCTTCTCGAATGCGCTGCTGAACATCCCGCCCTCCGCCGACGAGGTTGGCGCTCGCCCAGGTGAGCAAGCCCGCGACGGGGTTGAGGTCGCTCGCGAACGCATCGCAACCGATCCGAGCAGCCTCGAACGGGATGCTGCCGCCGCCACAGAAGCAATCCCCGACGCGCGGCCGGCGTCCGAAGCGGCGCTCGCCAAGCTGCTCGACCAGCTCTGCCAGACAGGTGGCCGTCGTGCCAAGGTGCGCGTTGATGTCTGCCCAGGCATCGCTGTCGGGCCCGTCGATCTCCTCTGGGCGCACGCACTCCGCCAGGCGCTCTTCGTAGGGCAGCGCGTCGAACTCCTCGCGCGTGTACTTGAACCGTCGGTTCTCCTCGAGGGCAGCGCGGTCCTCGTCGCTCAGGTTCTCCCAGATCTCCTCGCGCAGCTCGTCGCGTTCATCCTTCGAAGTCGCACGCCAAATCTCCTTGTACTCGGGGGCGCGCTTCAGGATGTCGGTGTCGTTGATCTTGCCCTTGCGTCGACGCCACAACCCATCCGGGTCCATGGTCATGAGCTTCAGGAAGATCTCGCGATCCTTCTTGGGGTCCTCGCTCGCGGGCATGATGAGCCCGAGCACAGTGGCGCGGACCAGCACGAGCGGCTTGCGCCCCCACCACTTGCCCAGGCGCGTGAGGGTCTGTCCGAGGTTGGCCTTGCGTTCCTTGTAGCTCTCGGCCGACAGCGGCGCGATGGGGAACTGCGTCTCGATGAAGGAGCGATCGCTCATAGCAAACTCAACTGGCCGCCCTCGAGGAGCTGCTTGCGCGTGCGGGGCGGTAGGCCTTCGCCCTTCACGACGGGGTTCTCGGTGAGGGCGAAGCGGAGGGCCTTCCTCCAGCCGATGCCGCGCTGCTGGGCTTGGCCCGTCGCTGCCGCGGTCATGGTGTAGAGCCACCAGCGCTCCTCTGGAGCGAGGCCTTCCCAGTTCCGAATGGCCTCGGGGACGAGCTGGATGTCCGCGTCCTCGATCGCCCAGCACAGCACGCAGAGCTCCTTGCCGAGGCTCGGGTGCATCGGGATCGGGCCGCGCTTCGGGAGCTTGGGGACCGCCAGACCGGCGCGGCGGAGCCTCCGGGTGGCCTCCTCGAAGAAGGCCGTGGCGATCTCATCCCAGCGCGCGCGCTTGATGTGCACGCGAACGTCGGGGTCGTTCACGGTCACGGGGCGCGGGCGGATCTCGCCATCCTCGAGGACGAAGTCGCGGTGCTCCGAGATGAACACGTCGGCGGTCGCCGCACGCCCGGCAGGAAGGTGCAGGATGAAGCCGTGCTGGAGCTCCTCGGGGATGAACCCCAGCCCGAAGCACTGCTTCGCCTTCGTGTCGCTCGATGTGCCGCGCCTGGCCATGGACTACTCCTGTTCGACTTCGGCGGGGCTCAGCTTCTGGCCCACCGCCTGAAGCCAATCTAGAAGGCTTTGGCCGCGGTCGAAGTCAACGCGAAGGACCTTCAATCGCAGACCACTTTGCTCACCCGCCATCCCCTGCGAGCGGTCGCAGAGGCTGCGGAGCACGCTGCCCTCGTAGCCCGCTTCGCTCGCGCCGTTGAACTCCACCGTCTGGTCTCCAGACTCGTTCTCGGCCGTCAGCGTCAGCGTGTGCGCGCGGCCGCCATTTTTCTCGAGCTGCTCCACCCAGGCCCACACGGACGCGGTGTCATCGAGCTTGTGCTGGCGCTTCCAGCGGCAGGGCTTGCTCGGGTCGAGCTCGAAGGTCGGAACCCCTCCACCTCCTCCGCCGCCGCCCGGTCCCAC